>NZ_JBHYMK010000057.1:0-51001 GCF_042743065.1 Streptomyces sp. NPDC058872 | reverse complement strand
GTCACCCCCCCCCCCCCCCCCCCGGCCCCCGCGCCCGGCGGGGGCGCCGCGCCCCCCCCGGGGGGGCCCGGCGGGGGCGCCCCGCCGGCGCCCCCCGCCCGCCCCCGCCCCGCGACGCGTTTCCGATCGAGGCCGGGTGAGGGCCGGGACGATTCGCCGCCGTCGGGAAGGGGCCTTCGCCTTCCCGACGGGAACGGCCTCTTCCCGCATGGAGCCCGCAATCTTGTAGGGCCCTCCCCGAGAAGCGTCCTGGTAACGCACCTCCGGTACTGCTCCGTGCTCAGGCGGGGAACGGCAGGGAGGGGGACGACCGCGCGACGTAGGC
This sequence comes from Streptomyces sp. NPDC058872, assembly GCF_042743065.1. NCBI lineage: Bacteria > Bacillati > Actinomycetota > Actinomycetes > Kitasatosporales > Streptomycetaceae > Streptomyces > Streptomyces sp. NPDC058872. Next base: position 50,676 of record NZ_JBHYMK010000057.1, on the reverse strand, counting down.
GAGCCCGTCGAACGCAGCGGCCGGTGACAGCGGGCGCACCTGCCGTCGGTAGGACCAGCGCGGCGCCATGGCGCCGAAGCTCCGCGTGCCGTGGCTGCCGACGAGCCACTCCCGTACGGCCGTCGGTGCCGCGGCCGCACCGCGCAGGTCCACGAAGTGGTCGTCCGGGCGGGCCGCGCCGAGTCGGGCCTCCACGGTGCCGGCGGGGGCGGGACCGATCCGATGTGTGACGACGGGGCCTCCCCGGGGAGCGCGCCACGGGCCGGACCGCATGCGCCGGGCGCGGAACGAACCGCTGCCGAACAGCAGGCCGAGCGCGTAGTAGGTCGCGCCGCAACGGACACGGAGGTGCCGGCCCAAGGCGGGTGCGCCTCCGCGGAGGCTCGTGGAGACGTGCCCGTTGTGCGCCCAGAGGACGACCTTGGCCGACGGTTCGTCGAGCACCGTGCCCACGGCATCGGCCATGTACCGGTCCCGTACGGCGAAGGGCGCCCCTTCCGGGGCTGCCTGGTGCCTGTCGCGGGTGACCAGATCGGCCGCCCGGAGCAGGACGCCGGCGTGCTCCAGCGCCTCGGCCGCATCGGGGAAACGTTCCCGGAGGAACTCCAGCAGCTCTCGGGCCCGGCACACCAGGCGTCGCTCGGGGTCGGGCCGTGACCCCGGATGCGCCGTGGCGAGCACGCGGAGCGGGCGGAGGAGCTTCACCACCCGATCGGGGGCCGCCTCCTGCAAGAAGGAGTCGATCAGCACCAGGGAGTTGCCGCACCGCTGTGGGTCGATGCCGATGAAGCGCACCTTCTGCTCCTCGCTCCTCCCGCGGTTGTGAGCACGCATCCACTCGACCATGGCGAGCACCTCGTGGGTCCGCCACGTCCAGAACCCCAACCCGGCGATGGCCCGTGCGGCGTCGCCGACACCGTGACGGACGTACGCGTCGACGGCCGGTCCGGCCGAAGCGCTGGCCTCCATGGCCAAGGCGTTGAAGCCCAGCTCGGTCACCAAGAACTCCAAGAGGCGGTGCTTGAGCTGGAAGAACTCGCTCGTTCCGTGGGTGGCTTCGCCCAGGCCTACGACCCGTACTCCGGCGAGCACCTCCTTCAGCGGTTGAAGATCGACAGTGGGCCCACCGGCGCGGACGCCGGCCAACGGCAGTGCGGCATCGGCCAACCACCTCGTCACTTCGTCGGGCACGGGAGTCCTTCCCTCGCTGGGGTGTCCGTCGAAGCCGATCACATCCCCGGCCGGTCCGGAAGCGGGGCGGGGACGTGGGCCCCGGATCGGCGGGGGAGACTCCCGGCCCGCTGGTGAACGCTCCACCGGAGCGCTGATGGGCGGTCACGGGCACCGGGGATTCGGTTGCTCGGGCCACCCCGCCCCGTTCCCCCTGCGGGAGCAGCCGGTGGAGGACTTCGCTCGCCCCTTTGCCTCCCGGTACCGGGGACGTGCCGCTACCGTGGTGGCATGGCACGGGAGATCCGGATCGAGATCAGCGACGAGGCGTACGAGGCGCTGGAGCGCGCCGCCGCCGAGAGGCGCGTGGATGCCGAGGCGTATGCGAGCAGGGTGCTGGACGCAGACCTGACGCGAAGTCGTTTCCTGGAGGGGGCGCGGCAGTTCGTCGCCGAGCACGGCCAGGTCTTCGCCGACCGCTTCGGCGGCCCTGCCGGCCGCGGCGCCGACGCCGCCTGATCCGGAGCGCTCGGCATGTTCCTGCAGATCGACCTCTCCTTCCTGCTCGACATCGCCCAGCGCGAGATCCCGGGCGATCCCGAGATCTCCGACTGGGGCTCACTCGAAGCGGCTCGTGCCCGGCACGCGTTCCGGGTGATGGACACCCCGGTCTACGACCAGCCGCACCACCGCGCCGCCGCCCTCCTGGAACAACTGGTACGGATCCCGGCCCTGGAGCATTCGAACGAGCTGTACGGCATGACCGTGGCCGCCGCTTACCTCCACGCCTCCGGGCATCCGATCCGGGTCACGCCCAAGGAGGCCGTCGAACTCGTCGAGGAGGTCCTTGCCGGGCGCGCCGACGTGCGACGCATCGCAGATGCCCTGAAGGAATGGACGCACTGATTCTGTTCCGGCGGCGCTCGGGGCGTCCGGGACGTCCGTGCATCCCGCTACGTCCGGTGCGGACGCCTGCCGGCGACCTGCCCGGACGGGGCGGATCTGCTCATGAGGGTTCGGGGTGTGTGGAGTCCGCCGTCTCGACGGCACCGGAGGCCTCGGCCGCGATGCGGTCGAACTGGGATCCCATGGCCTCGGCCAGCGCCCGGGCCGCGGAGAGGGGGCGGACCATGACGGCGAAGTCGTCGATGAGGCCCTGCTCGTCGAGGTGGAGGAAGTCGCAGCCGTTGATGGTGCGGTCGCCGACCCGCGCCTCGAAGACGAGTGCGTGGTCGCGCCCGTCCTCGCTCGTGATCTCCCGTACGTAGTGGAAGTCGGTGAAGACGCGCGACACCCCTCGCAGGATGGCGGCCGTGATGGCCTTGCCGGTGTAGGGCGTGAAGGCCACCGGGCTGGTGAAGACGACCTCGTGGGCGAGCAACGCCTCGATCGCCTCGTGGTCATTCGCCTCGACGGCCTGACGGAACGCCTTCATATTCATCCCCGCAATTAGTCAACTAAATGAATAGATGGAGGGGACGGTACTGGTCGTGCGGAAAACTGTCCAGGTCGTCGTTGCCATGCCGGACGCCGTGACCGCGACCAAGGTGACGGGGCCTCCCCCGCACCTTCCCCTGCGCTTTCCCCGCGCTTTCCCCCGTACCCCCGCGGGTCGGTGCCACCTGCTGCGTCGACCCGCGGGGGCACGGTGTCCGGTGCGTCCGGAGAACCTCACCCCGGTACTTCGCCGGCGAGGTCCTGGACGGTGATCGCTCGTACGGGACAGGCGCGTGCCGCTTCCCGGACCAAGGGGGCGGTGACGGTCTCCCGTCCCGGGATGACGCTGCCGAAGCCGTCGTCGTCCTGGGCGAAGACGTCCGGCGAGGTCAGGGCGCACTGCCCCGCACCGATGCAGACGTTCTGGTCGATCGAGACGTGCACGTGAAGGGTTCCTTTCGCCCGGTGGCCTGTCGGGTGGCTCACCAGGTGACGGGGAGTTCGAGCATCCCCTGGATCGTGTCGCCCGGTTTGAAGGGGATCTCCTCGGCGGGAGCGGCCAGCCTCAACGTGGGCAGCCGGCGCACGAGGGTCCCGAGGGCGATCTCCAGCTCCGCGCGGGCCAGGTTCTGCCCGAGGCACTGGTGGATGCCGAAACCGAAGGCGACGTGGTGGCGGGAGGACCGCTCCCAGTCGAGGTGGTCCGGATCGCTGTAGGCGGAGGCGTCCCGGTTGATGACGGAGGTCGAGAACACCACGCCCTCGCCGGCTCGGATGACCGTCCCCGCGACGTCGACGTCCTCGCGGGCGACCCGGAGCAGTCCGTCCGCGATGGACAGGAACCGCAGCAGCTCCTCCACGGCGGCGGGAACGAGCCCGGGATCCGCGCGCAGCTCGGCCAGTCGCTCGGGGTGCCGCAGGAGCGTGAACGTGCCCAACGAGATCATGTTCGCGGTCGTCTCGTGCCCCGCGACCAGCAGGATCGTGGCGAGCTGCACCAGTTCGGCCCGATCGGGGCCGCCGTTCTCGCTCCGTGCCACCAGGTCGTCGAGGACGCCGACGTCGGGTTTAGACCGCTTGCGGTCGATCAGATGGCCGAGGTAGCCCTCCAGCCGTGCCAGTGCGTCCTCCGTGTCCGCGCCGGTCGGACCACGGAGGAGTCGGCGCGATTGCTCTTCGAAGAAGTCGTGGTCCTCGTACGGCACGCCGAGCAGGTCGCAGATGACGATCGAGGGCACCGGCAGCGCGAACGCGCTCACCAGCTCGGCCGGCGGCCCCTGCGCCTCCATCGCGTCCAAGAGCCGGTCCACCGTCTCCTGGATGCGGGGCCGCAGCGATTCGGCGCGCTTGAGGGTGAAGCTGGGGATCAGCAGCCGGCGCTGGGCACGGTGCTCGGGGTCGTCCCAGCCGAGCAGGGCCGCACGCCGTCGCCTGCGCAGGGCCACGGCCCGTTCCGTCGGCAAGGGGAAGTCGGTCCGGGTGGAATCGGTGGACAACCGCTGGTCCGCGAGCAAGGTGCGGGCGACTGCGTGCCCGGTGACGAGCCACACCCGGCGCCCGTCCCACAGGGTGACCCGTGACAGAGGGCTTTCTTCCCGGGGGCGCGGGTACGCGATGGGCGGATGGTAGGGGCAGGTCCGGTCCTGGGGGAACGCCACGGCTTGCGTCGCGGCTTCTGCTACGGCTTCGGCCTTCGTCACGGGGGCCTCGCTGGGGCTCGTTGACGGTCAGGGTGGTGGTGCCACCTCCACTACATGCCTCAGGCACCTATCTGGTCTACGAAGAGTTCGGCCATTCCACCGGAACGGGTGCCGCCCATACGGCAGGCGTCCCGGAAACGACGTGGCGACGGCCCCGGTGGCCACACGGCCCGAACGCTTCTGCGGATCACGTCGGTTCGTCCCCGGGGGACCGGTGAAGGCCCGGAAGGGACCGGGTCCGCGCGCGGACCACAGCCGTCGGTAGCCTCTTGCCCCATGATGCGTGCCTGGAACCCGTCGATGCTGTTCGCCCTGTGCGGCGCTCTCGTTGCCACGGGGATGTTCCTCAAGGGGGATCGAGCCGCAGCAGTGGTGGTGCTGCTGTTCTTCGTGCTGCTCGCGGTACTGAACTCGCCGCTGGTCTTCCCGAGGTCGACCGGCGTCCTGGAGGCGCGACGCCGCAGCGAGGCGGACGGACGGCCGATCGTCTTCTGGCGTCCCGGGTGCAGGTACTGCCTGAGCCTGCGCATCCGGCTGGGGCGTGATGCCCATCAGCTGCACTGGGTCAACATCTGGCGGGACCCTGCCGGCGCGGCGGCGGTGCGGGAGGCCAACGACGGCAACGAAACCGTGCCGACGGTCGTCGTGGCGGGCCGGCCGCACGTCAACCCCGATGTCACCTGGGTCCGCGAGCAGCTCGCCCGCCGGACGTGAGCCGCACGTTCCTTCCGGGTGAAGACCGGCCCGCCGATCGCCGCCGTCCCGATCGCGTTCGGCCGCCCGCCACCAGTCACAGCGAGGGCACCGCGTGGGCGTCCGGTTCGGGACGGCGTCACCCGGAGGACCTCAGTGCGGTCGGTCCTCCTTCCACGCGCGCAGCTTCTCCGGATTGCGGACCGCCCAAATGCGGTCGATGCGGCCCTCGGAGAGGTGGAACGCCGCCACGGTCACCGTGATGCCTGAGTGTTGGGCCACCAGGCCGGGCAGGCCGTTGACCGAGCGTTCCAGGAGCCTGAGCCCGGGGGCCTTGTCGGCGATGTGGGTGATGTACTGGGCGATGGACCCGCTGCCTTCGACGGGCCGCAGCACGGTTCCGACCATGCCTCCGCCGTCGGCCGTCATCCTGGCGTCCGGATCCAGCAGGCCGACGAGGCTCTTGATGTCCTTCGCCTCCCACGCCTCCTTGAAGTCCCTCACCAGGGAAGCCTGTTCGACCGTCGACACGGGGGGAGCCGCTTCGGCGCGGATGCGCCGCCGTGCCGAGGACGCCAGCTGTCGGCAGGCCGCGGACGACCGGCCGACGATCTCGGCGATCTCGACGAAGGGATAGCGGAAGACGTCGTGCAGCACGAACACCACGCGCTCGGCGGGAGTCATCGCCTCCAGCACCACGAGGAACGCCATGCTCACCGACTCGTCCAGGGTGACCCGATCGGCGGGATCGGACCGATCGCCGGCGCCGCGTACGCTGGACCATTCCGTGCGGTCGGGCAGCGGCTCCGGTATCCATGCCCCGACGTAGCGTTCGCGTCGCGCCCGAGCCGAGCCGAGCAGGTCCAGGCAGACACGGCTGGCCACCGTGGTCAGCCAGGCCCCGGGCGACGCGACGGCCTCCCGCTGCTGCCGGGTCATCGCGTACCAACGGGCGTAGGTCTCCTGGACGGCGTCCTCCGCCTCGGCCAGTGAACCGAGCATCCGGTAACCGAGGTTGAGCAGTTGGCGCTGCTCGCCGACGATCCTGCTCGGGTCCGGCTCGGACCGGTCGTGCACGAACTCGCTGAGGCTGTTCATGGTGGCGCTCGTTCTCCGGGTTCCTCGGTGGTTCTTCGGGGCTTCTCGGACCGACGTCGTTCCCGCTTCCCCGGCGGGACGACACGGTCGGGCGACACATCGGACGACCGCGCAGGCGTCCGCCTCACATTCCACGGCGCTGCGTCGTCGGACGGGAGAGACAGTACTGAGCCACCGCCGCGAGGCAGAAGAAGGAGCACCTCATGGCCACCACCGTACGGACCACGGCAGTTCGAACCGGCAACCGGACCTTCCTCCAGGTCGCGATCGCCTTGCAGACCCTCTTCCTCTTCTGCCAAGCGGTCACGGCAGGAATCCTGTTGTCCTCCTCCTACGGCGAGACGCTGCACGGCGTGGGGGCGCGGGTGATGTACGCGGCCTCCATGCTGTACGTGCTGGCAGCCGTCCTGGCCTGGCGTCCCGGCGGCGGATCGCCCCGTCAGATCCTCTACGCGACGGGTTTCCTGCTCCTCGCCTCGCTACAGGTCGTGCTGGGCATCGCCCGGGTGCCGTCCCTCCACGTTCCGCTCGGAGTTCTGATGTTCGGGCTGAGCGTCCTGGCGCTGGGACGGATCCTTTCCGCGCGGAGCCAGAGCCGCGGTGCAGCGGGTCGGCCGTAACCACCCTGCGATCTCTGTGCGTTGCTCCTGGCCTCGCCGCGGTTCCGACCCGTTCGACGTCCCCGTCGTGCGGTCCGGAACGCTCAGAGCCCGGCCAGTAGGGAGCGGCCGAGGGGAGTGAGGCTGTGGAGCACCGCCGTGCCGGTCCGGACGGTGTCGACCAGGCCCGCGCTCCGCAGCACGCCCGCGTGCTGGCTGGCTGCCGCGAGGGAGATGGAGGCCCGGTCGGCGAGGGCGGTGGTGGTGGCGGGGGAGCGCAGGAGCGCGAGCACGCGGGCCCGGGTGCGGCCCAACAGCGCCGCGAGCGCATCCGGCCGGTCATCGCCGCCGCCCGCCGGGACCGCACTGCCGTCGTCGTGCAGGGGGTAGACGAGGACGGTCGGCTCCTCGGACCGGTACATCACCATCGGACCGGTCGCGAACCACGAGGGGACGAGCAGCAGCCCCCGCCCGCACAGCGGAATGTCGTACGTCGACGCAGAGGGCAGGTGCAGCGTCGGGGGCTGCCACCTCCACGTCGTCCCCAGGGTGGTCAGCAAGGCGTCCACGCCGCCCCGCAGCAGCATCTCGGACCGCAGCGCGCGATCCGTGAGCGCGTCCCGGCGGATGCGGGGCCAGAGCGGCTCCACCGACGTCTCGAAGTAGCGCCGGGCGTCCTCGCGCAGCACCCGGCACGCAGTGGGAGAACCCTGGGCGAGTTCGCGGGCCCAGCGGCCCGGTCGGTGCAGACCGCCGTTCCAACCGGAAACCTCCGGGATCCCGAGATCCCGTGCGAACCGTTCGGTGGGCGTCGATGCCGCGGCGTCCAGTGCGCCGGCGAAGTCGTGCACCGCCGGCTGAAGGAGGAAGTCCGGTACGAACCCCTCCTCGGCGAGCAACTCGACCAGCACGCCGCCCCGGGGGCCGGGGCCTCCGTGCAGGGAGCGGTGCCACTGGCGGGCGGCCGGCCGTGGACGGTGCAGCAGCCCGACACCCGTGCCGCGGCCCCCGGGACCACGGTCCAGGTCCATGCCCAGGCGCAGACTGAGGGCGGCTTCCGCCAGTGCGTTGACCGCTGGGGCGAGGGTGATGCGGCGGAGGTCGGCGGCCGTGAAGTGAAGGCGGATCATGTCGGCCGATTATCGGTCGGACGGGCCCGTTTCCCCAGGGGCGGGCGAGAACCCTTTCAGCCAGACATGAAAGGCCATGCGCCCGACGCGATGACACCGCACGCTCCTGTTCGTCCCCCTCACCCGACGATCCCCACGGAGGCCGTGCCGATGCAGCGCACCACCGCCCGAACCGTCCGTCTCACCGCCGCGCTCCTGCTCACGGCCTTCGCGAGCGCTCCCGCTCCCGCCGCAGCACGAGACCTGCCCGACGCCTACGTCGTCTCCCGAGCTCCCGGAGTGCTCCCCGAAGGGATCACGATCACTCCCGGCGGCACCGTGTACGTCTCTTCGGACGGGCGGGGCACCCTGTTCCGGGGCCGCGTGGACGGGCCGGAGCTGGAGCCCTTCCCCGCGCACGGCCTCGAGCACCGCACCAGCACGCTCGGTGTGCACACCGACCGGCGCGGGCGCGTCTTCTCCGTGGGCGGCGCGACCCTGACCGTCCACGACGGCCACGGACGGCTCCTCGCCCTCCGCACGGCACGCAGCGGACCGCTCGGTCCGCCCCGTTTGAACGACCTGGTCGTGACCAAGGACGCGGTCTACGCGACCGACTGGGCCAACCCCGTCATCCACCGGGCCGAAATCAAGGGCTCCGAACTCGGGCCCTTCGAACCCTGGCTCGACATCCGCGCCGCCTTCCCGCAGTTCCCCGCCCAGTACTGGCTCCTGAACGGCATCGTCGCCGATGAAACGGGCACCACGCTCCTGGTGGCGTCGAACGGCACCGAGGCCGTCTGGCGGATCGACACGACCGATGGGGCGGTCAGCCGCCTCGACCTGGGGGAGGAGTCCTTCGGCCCCGACGGCATGGTGTTGCACGGGCGGACGCTGTACGCCGTGCTCAACTACGGCGCTCCTCAGGGGGTCTACATCGCCCGACTCGACGAGGGGCTGCGCACCGGGACGGTGACCCACCGCCTCACCGACGGTCCCTTCGACCTGCCGACCACCCTTGCGAGGCACGACTGCCGCCTCTACGTGGTCAACAGCCAGCTCGACGAGCCGCCGGGCCTGCCCCCCTACACCGTGAGCGCGATCGACGACCCCGTGTGTGACGTCCGATGACCCGTGCGGGCCCGGAGTCGGTGTCGACCGCGCGCACGTCAGCGCGGTTCTGACACCGGCCACGCACGCGGGTAGGGCACGCGCAGCGACTCGGCCGCCACGGGGGTGTGGCCCGCCGCTGCGCGCAGCCGACCGTCACGCCGCACGATCCCGCCGCTGGCCAACATGGTGGTGACCAACTCGGTGACGAGGGCCTCGGGCGCGAGCCGTAGCAAGCGTGCGGCGTCCGTCAGCCATGCGCGTGCACGGAGGTACTGCTCCACCTCGTCCACCGGCATGCCGTCACGGATCATCAGGGCGAAGGCGAAGATCCGACGGGCGCCGTACCAGACGGCCCCGTCGGGGTCGTCGACGAGTCTCCGGCCCCGGCGGAGGGCGGCGGCGAGGGCGGCCCCGGGGTCCGTGGGGATCGGGCCGTGGGAGGGGAGGATCACGCGCGGATCGAGGTCGGCCATGCGGTGGAGGGACGCGAGCGCGATGCTCGCAGCCCCGGGCCCGTCGACAGCGAGGTTGACCCAGCCGACATCGTGGTCCGACAGGGCGTCGCCCACCATGAGCAGACGTTCTTCCGGATGCCACAGGGCCAGGTGGCCGGGCGTGTGACCGGGGGTGCGGACGACCTCCCAGTCCTGGTCGCCGAGGCGGAGGAGCTGTCCGTCGTCGAGCGGTACGTCCACGTCGTACGGCGTGACGGGTTGGTCCAAGTACTCCGCCGCACAGCAGCCCGGATCCCGGCGTGAGATCGCCTCGGCCTCCGGAGCGCCGGCGGCCACGGCGGCGCCGCCCGCCCGGAGGAGGGCGTTCGCGCCGACGTGGTCGGCGTGCCAGTGCGTGTTCACGACCAGGTCGATGCGTCCGGCGTGCGCCCGGGCCCAGGCCACGGTGTCCGCGGCGTCACTGACGAACCCGGAGTCGACCAGGGCCGGTTGACTTCCGGCCAGCAGGAGCGTGTTGGCGTTGGGGAACGGCCGCTGCCACCAGGTGGCCCAGGTCGGCAGCGCCGGTGGTGCGGACGCACCCCGCGGCCCCGTCGCTTCTGTCTGCCGGCTCACTGCTCGGGTCCCTTCGTGCCGCCGGGACCCACGAGGGGGAGGGAGGCGGCGGGGCGGTGCACCGGATCCCGCTCGTCGGCGTCCACGGGGAGACGCGCCGCTTTCTGCCGCGACCTGTCGTGCACGTGTTCTCCCTCGACGTCGACGAACATCACGGTCAGGGCGGTGGATCGGAGGAGGACGGCCCCGTCGGGCCAACGGGACTGCCGCCGAAGGGAATCCACCGGTGACGATCATCATGTCATCGGCTGCCCGGCTGGGCACACCGGTCGCCCGTGGCGGGCAGTCCGTCGTGCCGCCCCGTCCGCGGTGATCGGGCGCCCAAGCGGTGTCCCGCCCTGGACCACCCCGTTCGACCCCGCGACGCGGTGCGGAACGCACTCAGGACGTCGGGGTCGCGGCCCGTGCGATGCGTTCGAGGGTGGTGCGCATTCCGGACCGGTTGAGGGCGACCCGGCGTGTGGGGTTCGTCCCGGCGAAGACGGTTCCGAGGAAATCGGCGACGCGGGCCCGGCGCCCGGTGGTCCGCAGGTCCTGCCAGAACTCGGTGATCCGCGTCCCCGCACCCTCGGGTTCGAACCGGTAGCCCCAGCGCGCGATCGGCAGCCCGAAGGCGCCGATGTCGAACACGAACTCGCTGTTGGTGCGCATCAGGGTCACACGGCCGAGGGTGGGCCAGACGAACGGGCCGCGCCGGTTGAACCCGATGAACCGGCTGCCGGCGCGGAGGGGAGGCCGCAACACCCACACGGACCGGCACTCGGGGCTCCACCGCCCCATGTTCCGCAGGTCCGACACCAGGCGGTAGACGGCCGCCGGCGGTGCGTCGACGATCGTGCTCTCCTCCAGGCTCCACTGCCGGCCCATGACCCGCTCCCCTCGCCCCGTGCGACACCCCACCCGTCCCTACTCACGGGTACGTTAGCGGGTGCGTCACCCGTTCGCGCGCGGAGCCCCGGAACCGGCCTCGACGTCCTGCGGGTACCAACGCAGCTCGACCGTATTGCCGTCGGGGTCCTGCACGTAGATCGACTCGGCGGAGCCACGTGCGCCCCAGCGCGGCACCGGGCCTTCGAGGACCTCGAAGCTGCCGGAATCGATGACCTCCTGCCAGTCGAGCGGGTCCACGACCAGACAGATGTGATCGACGTTGGACTCGCCCCGCGGACGGGAGAAGAGGTCGATGACGGTGCTCCCGTCTATGCGCACGGAAGGGAACGACACCTTGCCGGCCCGCCATTCCTCGACCCGCTCGGGTGCGAGCCCCAGCAGGCCGGTGTAGAACTCCAGGGCCTTGTCCACGTCGGTCACGTTGAGCACCAGGTGGTCGAGGGCTTTGACGCGCATGGGTGGTCCATTGCCTTTCCGGAGTCGAACGGGAACCCGACGATCATGTGCGAGAGGACGGTCGTGAGCAAGGGCTCCGCCCGCTCACGATCCGGAGCGATTCCATCCGGCAAGTCCGGTGCGCCCACCGCGACGCACCGCGGCCCGGTGCTCCGGTACGGGCCGCGGCGGCCGGTTCAGGAGGAGCCCTCCGGTCGAGAAGGGAACGGAGCGATCGTCCGCACCGCTGGAGCAGGGGGCCGGCAGGACCCGGACGGGCGCGGTTCCCCGTCGCCCGTTCCGTCACGCTGCTCCTCATCGCCGGCCCGTCCGCCCGAGCAGGTACGCGGTCGCCGAGGCGACCAGCAACACCATGCAGCCGGTGAACACCAGACCGGCCTCTTCCAGGCCGAGTGGTTCGGACAGTGCGCCGACTCCGATGACGGGGATCGAGATGCCCGTGTACGCGACCACGAACAGGGCCGAGATCACTGCCGCACGTTGCTCGACCGGTGCGCCCGTGGCAACGGCCGACAAGGCCGCGCGGAAGGAGAGTCCCTGCCCGACTCCGCCGATGACCGCAGCCAGTACCACCAGGACCAACAGGGAGGCGACGAGTGCCCCCGCGAGGAAGGAGAGACCGGCGAAGAGCACCGCACAGCCCAGCGGTAGGGACCGGGCCACTCCGAAGCGGCTGACTCCGAGCTGACCTGCGATGGAGGCGAAGAAGGCGAGCGCGACGACGAGGCCGCTCACCGCGTGGCTGTCCACCTGCAGGGAACGGGAGAGGAAGGCCGGGCTGATGGAGGTGAACACGCCGAACAGGGCGAATCCCGCGAACGATGCGATCGCCGCCGGCACGAACACCGGTCGGACCTGCATCGGCAGCGCCGGCCGCTGCGGTCGCACGGCGCCCCACGGCTGCCGTTCGCGCACCGTTTCCGGCAGCCCCAGGAGGAGGACGGCCGACAGGGCAACCAGGGCGAGGTGCACGGCGAACGGAAGCAGCAGCGGCTCGGGCGCGTACTCCGCGAGCACCCCGGCGAGCAGGGGGCCGCACCCCAGGCCGCCCATGTTGGCGGCCGTCGCCACGAGTGTGGCCCGGGACCCTCCGCCGGGCGGAGCGAGGTCCATGACGTACGCGGTGGCGGCACCGGTGAAGAGACCCGCCGACAGGCCCGACAGCAACCGCCCCGCGTACAACCAGGGGAGACCGTCGGCGAACAGGAAGCAGAGGGCGCTCGCCGCGGCGAACCCCAGGCCCCCGTACAAGGTCGGTCTTCTGCCGACGGCGTCGGAGGCGTTGCCCGCGAGGAGCAGGGCCCCGATGACGCCGAAGGCGTAGACGGCGTACACGACGGTCACGGTCAGTTCGGAGAAGCCGAACTCGTCCTGGTAGAGCGGGTAGAGGGGGGTGGGCAGCGTGGTGCCGGTCATGCCCACGATGAACACGGCCCCGGCGAGCAGACACGGGAGCCATCCCCGGCGATCAGCAACCATGGGGCCGACGGTATCTCCGGGGGGTCTTCCCGCCCCGTCGACGCAACGCCGGGTCCGGGGGACGTTCGGAAGCGTTCCTCTCCGGCCTCCGGGGCCGGTCCGTCGGCTGCCGCGGGGACGCGCGCCGAGGCCGCCGTGCGCTGACGCCGCCAGCACTCAGCCCTTTACACGGGCCCCGCTGGTGACGCGGGTGCTCAGTCCGTGTGGAGGACCCGGAAGCGGCCGGGTGCCGCAGGGTCGCGATCGGCTATCTGGACGGGCGCCCATGTCCACTGCCGGACACCGGTCTCCGGCGTGCGGGAGAAGCCGATCGGGCCGCGGGTCCCCTCGACCTGCAGGTGCGGCCATGACGCAGCGATCGCCGCCCGGTCCGTACCGTGGGAACGCAGGGCCTCGACGAGAACGGTGACGGTGTCCCAGCCTTCGAAGGCGACGAAGGAGGGCGCTTCGCCGAGGTCGCCCTCGAGTTGCTTCTCCACGTGCTCGGCGAGCGGGCCGAAGTGCGCGGGCAGATAGCGAAGGAACGGAACCCCGGCGCCGGCCCCGCCCAGCCGGGCGACCCATCCGGCGAACTCGGGTTGTCCCGCAGGGGCGCCGATCAGGAGTTCCGCCAGTCGACCGTCACTCCGCACCGCCTTGACGAGGGACACCGCCGGTTCCGGATGGCCCACGAGCAGGAGCAGTGCCGTCGCCTCGTGCGCGACGAGGGCGTCACAGAGTGCTTCGGGGGTGAGCGCATGGGCGTCGAGTTCCACGACGGTTCCCCCGTGGACGGCGAGTCGGTCCCGGAGGACACGCGCACCGGAGGCCCAGTAGACGCTCGGTTGGGTTGCCAGGGCGATCCGCTTCCGGCCCGAGGCGAGGAGGAAGTCCGCGTAGAGGCGCCAGCCGCGGGATTGGACCGGAGCCACGCGCGCGACCCACTCCGTCGTCCCCTCGGTGAGTGCGTCGAGCACGGCCGACGAGCAGAGGAACGGCACGCCGAGGGCGTCGGCCCGGGTGGCAGCGGCACGTGCGACGACGCTGTGGTACTCGCCCACCAGGGCGGCCACGCCCAGGTCCGTCAGTTCTTCCACGGCCGCCGCGGCCCGCTCCGGGTCGGCCGCGGTGTCCCGGACCACCAGTTCCAGCGGCCGGCCGCCGATTCCACCGGCGTCGTTGGCCTCGCGGACGGCCAGGTCGAGTCCTGCGAGCAGGTGGCGACCCGCTTCGACCCAGCCCGGCGGCGACAAGGGGACGAGGGCGCCCACCCGCACGGGTGAGCGGTCCGCCTTCCCGTCCGTGAACGGAGAACACGGTGCGTTCTTCGGCGTGTTCATTGCTTCGGGTCTCCTCAGGGGCGATGTGGGTGTGGCCCGCCCGGGAAGCGTACGGGCCGCGACCGAGGGGGTTCGCTCCCCGGAGCGCGCCATCGTGCACTCGGGCGGTCATGCCGGTCACTCGGGCGGCCATGCCGGTCATGGGAACCCGCAGCCGAACCGAGGGGCAAGCGATGATCGGGGCGTCGAGACGCTGTCCCGAGGTCGGGCCCGGCGGTCACGTCGTCGGTCACGTCGCCGGTCACGGTCCGGCAGTCCTCCCGTTGCGCTGCCGCTTGCCCCGGGGGTGACGCGGACGGACCGGGGCGCTGAGATCGCCCACGGCCGCACGGATGTGGGCGGGGCCGCTCGGCCGGTCGCCGGCGCACCACCAGGAGAGCCGTCCGTCCACCTCGCACGGGTGCATGCCGAGGTCGTGCTCGTCGCACAGGGGCCACGCCTGCCAGAGGAGCTCGGTGATCGTGTCCTGCGCGGCGTCGGCGACGGCCCGCAGCGCCTGGGCGGGGTCGTCGTCGGATTCCGGCATCAGGGAGTTGCCGTGCCATTGGCCGTTGGCCAGGGCCACGTGGACGGCCTCGGCCTCGTCCGCGTGGTCCGAGGGCAGCCCCATCAATTGCAGGGGCTCTTGATCGGGCAAGGTCGCCGTGAGGTCACGGTTGACGAGGGCGAGGGCCGTGTCCAGGAGCGGATGCTCGCCGAGCGGGATCCGGCGGGGCCTGAAGGATGCGAAGGAGCCGTCCACGGGGGTCATTGTGCAGGGTCGGGTTCTGCGGGCAGGGCGGAGGGGCGGGACGGAGGGGGCGTGGGGCCCTCGCGCCTCGATTCCGCCTGCTGTGGAGAAGCGGCGCCATCGAGGTCCGCGCTGCCGGTCGGTCGGGCTTCAGACGATCCCCACTGCGAGGAAGTGGCCCCGGGAGGGCTCAGTAGGGGGTCGTCCGGTTCTCTTCCGCCCAATGGCGTTCGGCCGTCGAGCCCCCCGGAGGGGGCACCAGTCCGTTGATCATCCAGAGGTCGTCACTGGTCTCGTCCACGTGGAACTCCCAGTGGAGTGCGGTGTGCCGTTCGAGGTGGGGTCGCAGCATCTGCCGGATCCAGCGGGCCGTGCGCCGCCTTCCCTCCTCGTCGGGATTGTGCCGGGCGATGTGGTCGATGCTGATGCGGACCCCGAGTGGAGTGGGGAGACCTCCGACGTGGAAGTCCTCCGGCCGGGTCTCGTGGAAGAGCGTGATCACGTAGAACCTGGGCAGGCCGACCTTCGCGTAGTGATCCGTGATGGCCGAGGCGAGTCGCTGCTTCTCCTCGTCGGAGAAGACGCCCGGCGTGTGGTGAATGGTCCACAGTGGCATGGCGGTTCGGTGCTCCTTCGTGGGGTCCGGCTTGCGGGCGACGGGGACAGGGGCACCTGGGGGAGCCCCTTGCTGGGTAACGCTCTCATTAGTCAGATGCAAGCACGGCATGGCTGAGTAACGCAAGCATTAGTTAAAATGGGTGGGTGGCAATGAAGTTCGAAGAGAGGCTCCGTGACCGTGACGCCTGGTCGATCGGCGACGGCTGCTCGGCGGGGCGGGTGCTCGACCTGCTGAGCACCCGTACGGTCTTCATGGTCGTGCGCGAGTGCTTCTATGGAACGACCAGGTTCGAAGACTTCGTGGCGAGGGTCGGGACCTCCGCACCGGCACTCTCGCGCGCGCTCAAGCAGCTGGAGTCCGCGGGAGTGGTGATCCGCACGCCCTACCGGGAGCCCGGCAAGCGGGCTCGTGACGAATACCGCCTGACCGCGGCGGGGGAGGACCTGCTGCCGGTGTTCCTGTCGCTGATCCAGTGGGGGGACAAGTACCTCCAGGGAGGCCATCCGCCCCTGTCCTTCGTCGAGGCGGACGGCGGGCGCCCGCTGGGCGTCCGCGTGACTGCAGAACCGGTGCCCGAGCCCCCCTCCGAAGACATCGAGATCCGGCTACACCCCGACTGGGGCAGCAGTTGATGCCCGCTCCCGGCGGGGTCGGGCGGCGATCGGAGAGGCAGGGACGGGCGACCAACGGCGAGGACGCCCCGCTCCGCGGGCGGGCGCCGTCACTTCCCGTCGACGCGCTCGCGCGCGTCGACCAGTCGCGCCTCTGCCCTGTGGAGCAGGGTGTCCAGGACGACCGGGTACGCACTGTCGTTCATGCGGTCCGCCAGTAGCCCCGCGACGGCGGCGATGTGCGGATGGGTCTCGGGCGGCAATCGCGCGTAGGTGGAGGTCCACATCTCCTCGTCCGCCTCCCTGACCTCGTCCTTGACGGCCAGCGCGCCCGCGTCCAGGGCGGCGAACGCGAGCGTCAGGTCGATGAAGGCGTGGTACACGCCGACGGCGTCGACGTCGCTGAACCCCGCACCGCGCAGGATGCCCAGGATCGTCTCGTCCACCTCGATCTCACGGGGGCGGCCGGTGACGCGACTGGCGGTCAACAGGGCGGCTTGCGGATGGGCGAGGTAGGAGGCGTGGACGGCCAGGCCCAGGGCGCGGAGGTCGGAACGCCAATTCCCGGTGGACGTCCAACTGTCCAGGGCCCGTCCCATCAGCTCTTCGCCGATCGCCCGGGTCAATCCGTCCAGGCCCTGGAAGTACCGGTACAAGGTGCTCGGATCGGCGCCGAGCGCGGCACCGAGCCGGCGGGCGGTCAGCCCGGCACTGCCGTGCTCGCGCAGCATCCGCAGGGCCGTCTGCACGATCAGGCGCTCCGACAGCACGGTGCCCTGTCGGGTCGGCCGCCGTCTGCGCCGCTCGGCCTCCGGAACCACCTTCTTCGGCACCGCGTCTCCGCTCCCTCAGCGCTTATGCCAACGCCGTAGACCTTAACCAACCGCATCCTGTTGCATCGAGCCGTCCCCGGGTTCCGTCCCGGATCGTCTCGACGAAAGCGTGTGTGACATGCGTGTACTTCTGGTGGGTGCGGGCGGCGTCGGAACCGCCGTCACCCGTATCGCGGCCCGCCGTGACTTCCTGACCCACATGGTCGTCGCCGACTACGACCCGGACCGCGCGCAGGCGGCCGTGGCCGCGCTCGACGACCCGGACGGCCGCTTCAGCGCGCGTCGCCTCGACGCCTCGGACGAGGCCGCGGTGTCCCGGCTCCTGAGCGAGGAGAACTGCGACGTGCTGCTGAACGCGACCGACCCCCGGTTCGTGATGCCGTTGTTCAACGCCGCGCTCGCGGCGGGCACGCACTACATGGACATGGCGATGTCGCTCTCCGTGCCGCACCCGGCCGCGCCCTACGAGCAGTGCGGAGTCAAGCTCGGTGACGAGCAGTTCGCCCTGGCCGAGGCGTGGGAGGACGCCGACCGCCTGGCCCTGGTGGGCATCGGCGTGGAGCCGGGACTGTCCGACGTGTTCGCGCGGTACGCCGCCGATGAGCTCTTCGACGAGATCGAGGAGCTCGGAGTCCGCGACGGCGCGAACCTCACCGTCGAGGGCCATGACTTCGCCCCGTCCTTCAGCATCTGGACCACCATCGAGGAATGCCTGAACCCGCCCGTCGTCTACGAGAAGGAGCGCGGCTGGTTCACCACGGCGCCGTTCAGCGAACCGGAGGTCTTCGACTTCCCCGAGGGCATCGGCCCGGTCGAGTGCGTGAACGTCGAGCACGAGGAGGTCCTCCTCATGCCCCGCTGGGTCGATGCCCGTCGGGTGACGTTCAAGTACGGCCTCGGAGACGACTTCATCGCGAAGCTGAAGACGCTGCACCAGCTGGGGCTCGACTCCACGGCGAAGGTCACCGTTCCGGGAGCCGACGGACCGGTCCGGGTCTCCCCGCGCGACGTGGTCGCCGCCTGTCTGCCCGACCCGGCCACCCTGGGCGACCGCATGAAGGGCAAGACCTGCGCGGGCACCTGGGTCAAGGGGACCAAGGACGGCACGGAGCGCGAGGTGTACCTGTACCACGTGGTCGACAACGAGTGGTCGATGCGCGAGTACGGTTCCCAGGCCGTGGTCTGGCAGACCGCGCTCAATCCGGTGATCGCCCTGGAGTTGATCGCGGCCGGTGTCTGGAAGGCCAGCGGGGTCCTCGGCCCGGAGGCCCTGCCGCCGCGTCCGTTCCTCGACCTGCTCGCCGACTACGGGGCGCCCTGGGGCCTGCGCGAGGAGGGCTGAGCCCTCCTGTCGGCCCTCCCCGGGGGGCCTGTTGCCCTGCCCGGGGAAAGCGGCCCGGGCCGCACGCTCTCCGGCGGACGGTCGCGGCCGTGTGCAGTCCGGCAGTCCCGGGGCCGAGCCGTTCCCGGCCCCGGGACTGCCGGGCGCCCGCACCGCGAGGTCGTGCAGGGGCGCGGTGCCGGCGTCGAATCCCCTCGCTCCCCTCGTCGGCGGCGAGGCCGTGCGACGGTCGCAGGGGCTCAGGCGGTGTGCAGCGTCAGACCGTAGCGACCGAGGATCTCGTTGATCGGTTGGAACCACGTCTGGCCGCCGGAGGAACAGTTGCCCCAACCGCCGGAGGTGACCCCCTGCGCCTGGTCGCCGCTGATGAACGAGCCGCCGGAATCACCGCCTTCTGCGCAGACGCTGGTCTTCGTCATCTGGTAAACCGCGCCCTGGCTGTAGTTGACGGTCTCGTTCTTGGCGAGGACACTGCCGCAGTGCCAGTGGGTCGTCGATCCGGAGCGGCAGATGGACGCCCCCACCGGCGCCTCGGCGGAGCCCCGCACCAGTCGGTCCGGGACGGTTCCCCAACCGAGCACGACCGGTACGGTCCACCAGCCGCTGTGGATCCCCACGTACGCGTAGTCGTTGCCGGGGAACGAGGAGCCCCGGAAGGTTCCCATGGCCGATCCGTCCCAGCCCCGCACCGCGTCTCCGGCGCGTCCGCAGTGCCCCGCGGTCACGAAGCCGCCGTACACGGAGAAGCCGATCGAGCAGCGGACGTTGCCGGTGTAGTACGGGTCGCCGCCGACGGTGCCCGCCGCGTGCGTGCGCGGCGCTTCGGCCGTTTCGGCGAGGGTCACGGGGCCGCCGGCCCGGGCGCGATCGACGAAGGCGCGCACGGAGGGCGCCTCCCGCTCGCCCCGTACGACGGTGACGACGAGGCTGTTGGCGCGGGGGTCGACGTGCCAGCCGGCGACACCGGCGGGTGCGTCGAGTCCGTCCAGGCGTGCCTTGGCCCGGTCCAGAGAGGCGGCACTGTGCCGGACCAGCCGCGTGTCCGCGCCCAGCGCCCGCACCTCGGCCTCCTCCGCACGGTCGGTCACGGCGACGACGAGGCGGCCGGTGGCAGGCTCGAACCAGGAGCCGCCGTATGCGCCGCCGACGGCTTCTTTGGCGGCCTTCTCGATGTCCGCGGCGGTCTTTTCGGCGCGGAGTCGTTCTTCGGCCTGGGAAGCGGTGAGGCCGAGGTCCCGACGCATGGCGTCGAGCAGCCCGGCCGATGCGGACGGCTGGCCGGCCCTTGCCTCCGGGATCTCGGAGGCTTTTGCGGCGCCGGTCTGGGCGGCGCCGAGGGCAAGGCCGAGGAGCAGGGCGGTGACGGCGGCGCGCAGGGGAGTGGTGCGTTGCACGAGACCTCCTGGTGTGGGGAGCCGTAACGGTGAGAGCGCTCTCAAGAAACGCTGCGCGTCACGTTAACGGGCCTTGCTTGTCAGGTCCAGACCAGAATTCGGCCTGGGGTGTCCGGTCGGGCACGGGTCGTCCGTCCCGGCCGAGGTGCGATCCGTCACGGCGCGGACCTTGCTTCCCGAAGCGGTCCCGGTGCGCTCGCCGGTCCGCCGGACCGCCTGAACTCCTCCGGCCGCGAGGGGGCGTTCCGGCCGGACGTGCAACGAGACCGCCAACACCCCGTGCTGATGCACCGTCACTCCGGACCGGTCCGATGGACGGGGCCCGGCCCCGGAGCCGCCCGAGGACCCCGGTGCTCCGGTCGGCCGGCCCGTCGCACGGAAGGGCGGTGCTGCAGGGCGGCGATGACGGAAACACACTGCTCGGAGACGGGAGGAGCCGCAGCTCCCATCGGGCCAGGAGCATCCGGCCACCCTGATGACCCCGTGCGGTCGCCGAGGTGCTTGCCGGGATTGCCCCGCACCGGGCCCCTTGTGCCGGTGGAGGCGTCTCCGGCCGGCACGGAGCCCGGTGCGGGGCACCCGGCCCCGGCCTGGCTCGTGTCCGGGCCGGCCGGCGACAGCCGTGGCTTCGCCCGGACCAGCCCGGTCTCCCGTCCGGGGGGGCTACCCGTCCGAGTCGGCGTCGGCGTCGGCGTCGTTCGCGACGGACTCGGCACCGTCCAAGAGCTCCTGCATCCGCGCGAGTTCCTCCTGATCCACCGGAGCGGGACCCGCGGGGGAACCACTCACGGCAGGGGACCGGGTGGTGTCCTGGACGGTTGCGGAGCCCGAGGTGTTCGCCGGCCCGCCGCCCTTGCCCTCCGGCGCCCGGCCGTCCGTGTCACCGGCCCCTCCGGCACAGCCTCCGAGGAGGAGCGCGGTCAGCGTGGCCGCCACCAGGGCGGCACGCCGGCCTCGACGAGACGGTCGCATCAGTTCTGGCTGCCGTTCTTGTTCGCCTCGCACCAACCCTTGACCGCGGCCACATCCTTCTGGCGCTGTTCAAGCGTGGTCCTGAGGGCCTTGCGCGCAGTGAGCCGGTGATCGAGAAGCGTGTGGACCTCGGCGTGACCGGCCTCCTCGGCAGCGGCCACCCGGCCCTCCAGGCGGGCCAGCGACCCCCGCTCGTCGGCATCGCCGCTCATCCGCTCCAGGGCCCGCTGGATACGCTTCTCGATCTTGGGGACGCGCTTGCACAGGGCCTCCGCGCCGTCGCCGGAACGGCCGGTCTCCCGGGACGGAGAGCCACCGTCGGCCACGGCGGTCCCGGCTCCGGAGAGCAAGGAGCCGAGCACGACCAACGACACGGCGGCCTTCTTGAACCTTGGCATGGGAAATCCTCCACGAAGGGTCCTGAACGGGCCGGACTGCCCGTCTCGCACCGGAGACTAGGAACCTTCCTTGTGGAAACTTTGTGGGTGCCCGTCCTCCGAGGACCGCTCGCCAGGACGGGGGTGCGCGGCGGTTTCGATCATCCAGTCCCGCCGTGGCGGTGCCTCCGGCCCGAAGCCAGGACCACCGGTGCCGGTCCGCACGGCCACCGGAGAGCCAGCGGCTCCGCGAGCAGCGGAGCTTCTGCGGCGCACCCCCCTGCGTCCGTCGGCACGCTCCTCAAGCACCTGCTGCTCCGTCGTGCCCACGGGAAACCGCACTTCGAAGCGGGTCCCCGTGCCACCCGGCCCGTCCAGGACGCGGACCTGCCCCCGGTGCAGGGCGACCTGCTGGGCAACCAGGGTGAGCCCCAAGCCGGAGCCCGGACTGTCGGGCCCCCGGTTGAAGCGCCCGAAGACGTCCTCCCGCGCGTCGTGCGGGATGCCCGGCCCCCGGTCGTCCACCGTGAGGACCGCCTCCTGCCGTCCGCGCGACCCCGCTGCCGGACCGAAGGCCACGGCCACCCGGGCGGGCTGCGTCCCCTCCCGGCCATGAAGGACGGCGTTGGCCAGCAGGTTGTCGATGACGGTGCGCAGCCCCGGTTCCCATCCGTGCAGGGCGGGTACCGCTTCGCCGGCCAGCTCGATGGAGGCATCGGGCCGTCTGCGCCGCAGATCCGCCACCGAGGCTTCGACGACGTCCCCCAGATCCACCGGACCGAACGCCTCCGTCTCCACCAGATCACCGCGCCCCATTTCACGCAGCATCATCAACAGCCCCAACAACCGCTCGTGCTCCCGGGTGAGGTCCTCCAGGACTTCGTTCTTCTCCTCGGGAGGCAGGTCCGGGTGGGAAGTGAGGATGTCCACGTTGGTCCGCATGCTCATCAAGGGGGTGCGCAGCTCGTGGGAGGCCGCCGCAGAGAAGGACCTGGCAGTGGCCAGCCCCTCGGCGGTGCGGGCGGCCTGCTCGTCGTAGCGCGCGAGCACCGTTTGCAGCGTGCGGGCCAGGTCGTCGACCTCGACGACCCCGGTGGGCGTGTGCTCCAACCGTGTTGCGGTCGAGCGGGGGTCGAGCCCACTGGTGCGCTGTTGCAGGCGTTCGAGCGGGCGGGTGGCACGGGTGACCAGGACGCCGGCGAGCAGACCGGCAAGGGGGGCGGTCACCCCGGCCACGCCGAGGACCCGGGCACGCACCAACCGGAGCTGCTCGTCGCCCGCGGTGTCGGGCGAGAAGAGCCACAGGGTGCCGTCCACTCCCTCGTACAGCCCGGTGATCCGCACGGACATGGCCCGCCACCGGGCATCTCCGTCACGGACGGTGATCGGCTCGGGGGCGGCCTCCGGCAGCGGCACCGATGCGGAGGGCTGGGGCCCGCCCGAAGCGGTCCCGGCAGGGCCGATCAACCGAATTCCGACGTCGAGCGCCGAGTTGTACAGACGGCGTTCTCGTGACCTCTCCACGGCCGGTGACCGATCCGCCGCGATGGCCTGGAGCAGCCCGCGGGCGTTCCGCGAGACGGCGACGGCGCGCTGGCGCAGGTGCGTGTCCTGCTGCGTGTGCAGGTCGCTCGCCACCAGGCGTACGAGCAGCCAACCGGCACTGAGGACGAGGAGGGGTACGGCCGTCCCCACGGCGAGGGCGATGCGGAGGGAGAGCCGCATGCGTCGGGTCGGCCCCACACGGCCGGGAAACCTCATCGGCCCGTCGCCCCGCTCCCCGGGACGACGGCGCTGCTTCCGGCGTCCGGGCGCAGGACGAAGCCGACACCGCGCACGGTGTGGATCAGCCGGGGCCGACCATCCGCTTCCAACTTGCGCCGCAAGTAGCTGACGAAGGTGTCCACCACCCCGGTGCGAACGTCGAAGTCGTACCCCCAGACCCTCTCCAAGAGCTGCTCCCGGGTGAGCACCAGGCCGGCATTGCGCGCCAGCATGGTGAGCAGCTCGAATTCCCGACGGGTGAGTTGCAGTACGGTGCCGTCCAGTAGCGCCTCACGGCTGGTGAGGTCGACCGTCAGCGGGCCTGCTCGCAGCCGGCCGGAGACCTCCGGGGGGCGGCGGCGCAGCAGGGCCCGCAGTCGCAGGGACAGCTCCTGGAGGGCGAAGGGCTTGACGAGGTAGTCGTCCGCCCCGGCCTGGAGCCCCGCGATCCGATCCGCGGTCTCGTCCCGTGCGGACAGCATGAGCACCGGAACGTCGTTGCCCTTCCCCCGAAGGGTGCGGCAGACCTCGATGCCGCTGGGGCCGGGCATGGATATGTCCAGGACGAGCGCGTCCGGCGGGTCGCACGCCACCTTCTCGAGGGCGCACCGACCGTCTTCCGCGAGGTCCACGGAGAAGCCGCCCAATCTCAGCCCCCGGGCCAGCGAACGGCGGATCGCCGCGTCGTCGTCCACCACCAGGATGTGGCGCACGTCTGCATCCCCTGCACCGGACATTGCTCTCTCCTGCCTTCCGGGCACGGCTCGGGCTCCGTCTTCCCCGTCTCCGTTTTCCGGCGACCATCGTGCATCACCGGGTACGGGCAGCCAGGCCCCCGGCGGTGCTGGGGGCGTTTTCACAGAGAACTCGCAGAGAACGGTGCGCTCCCGTCGATCCGACCGTCCTGTGGTGTCGCTCGGTACGAAGGGCGCCATGGCGCGCGATCCCAGTCAGTCGCGTTCCAGCGGCTTTTCGGCGAACCCTGCTCGCCCCCTAGGCAGGAAGCCGCACCGGTGTTAGACAAGGGGAGCTTTGAAGTGACACGTGTAACCAAAGAGTGGTCGCGCTCACGGCACCCTGCCCTGCCGTGCTGCGACCGTCCTTCCCCTCCCCGCACCGGGGCTCCGTCGCGCTCCAAGGAGGCCGTCATGAGCAGACCCGAGACCCAGGCCCCCACGCAGGGGCGCCCGCTGGCCGCTCCGGCAGGCCCCCTGCGGACGATTGCTCCTCCTCCACCTCGGACAGCCCGCCGTCATGCCCGAGACCTTCGAACGCGCCGCCCGAACCGTCCCGCTGACAGCCCCCGCTTTCCCCCGCCCACACCACAGCACCCCCGAGCAGCCGAGCCGCACAGAAGGACCACAGCCATGACCAACAACCAGCGCCGCAGACGCACCCTCCTTACCCTCATGACGGCCGCCACCCTGACCTGCACGGGCACGGCGGCCTCCATGGCGGTCCCGGCAGCGGACCACTTCCGGTCCGATCGATCCCTCCCGCTTGCCGGGCTGCACGTCCTGCTCACCAACGACGACTCGATGAGGGCCGTCAAGCCCAGCAACTCCGACGGCCTGGGCCTGTACGAGCTCCGCAAGGCCCTGTGTGGCGCCGGCGCCGATGTCGTCGTCATCGCGCCGTGGCAGGTGCAGTCCGGGAAGGGCACGGCCGTCACCAACGGCGGCACGCTCTCCCTGCGCCGCCGCACCCAGCTCCCCGCCGGATACGAGAACGACTGTTCCGGCACTCCCTCCGGATCGCCCGTCTACGGCGTGTGCCTGGCCACCGGGCCCTGCGGCCCGGACTCGCCCAGCGCCACCCCGACGGACACCGTCAAGTTCGCACTGCGCGGTGGCCTCGCCGCCAAGGTCGGTTGGAAGGACTACCCCGACCTGGTCGTCACCGGGATCAATTCCGGCCCCAACGTCAGTGCCCAGGTCAACGACTCCGGCACCGTCGGAGGCGCGCTCGCGGCTCTCGACGAGGGCGTCCCCGCCGTCGCCTTCTCCTCGTCCGGTGACGTGGGCCAGTTCAACTTCCCGGTCGCCAACTACCGGGCCCACGCGCGCTTCGCCGCCGGGTTCCTCGGCGGGCTGCGCGAGCGCGGCCTGTTCACCGACCGGTTCGCGCTCAAGGTCGACTACCCGGATGTGAGCGCAGGGCGGAGGGCCAAGTCCCCCGTGTGGGCGAGCATCGGACACGGGAAGGTCGTCTGGCACGCGTATGAGGCTCGTACGCCCGGTGAGTCGGACGGTGACCTCTTCGACATCACGTTCGGCATCTGTGACAACGAGCCGGCCAGCGACTGCACCGAGACCGTCAGGGACGCGGACTCCACCGCCCTGCTCGGCCGGGGCCACATCACCGTGGCCCCAGTGACCGCCGACCGCACCTACGGGGCAAGGACCAATGGCGCCGGACAGCACGACCTGGCCCGGCTGAAGGAGTACGTCGAGCACCACGCTCCGCGTTACTGACCCGGATCGGCCGTCCGCGGATCTCCGCCCTGACCCGGAGGTCCGCGGACGGTCCCCCTTGGGCGGGAACCGCACGACCGACCGGGGCGGTACTTCCGTTCAACGCCAACCTCGAGCACAGCCTGCCCCAGCGCACCGAGCCTGCGACCAGGACGAATTCGGTGTGGAGACGGGCTGCTTCTTCCGCCGACCCCAGCGTCAGTCGCACACCGTCCGCGGCTGCTCCGGCGACCCGCGCGTCCGCTACGTCCCGGACGAGAACCTCACGGGTGTCCGGTCGATTGCTCGAGTGCGAGTGCCGTCGGCGCTCGTTGCTCCTGGCGAACCCTGGTGCTCAAGGTGGGGAAGTGAGGCCGATCAAGGGCGGTGCGGGGAGCGGGTTTCGTAGGCCCCGAGTGAGCGGTTTGGCTTTCTTCTGGGTCAGCGTGACGTCGCGCCGGAGCGTTGGCCGGGATCGCTCTTTGTGGTTATTTCGGCGTAGACGTGTGTTCCGCGGGTGGGGGTGAGGTCGAGGCGGGCGAGGACGGTGGGGGTGACGATGGTGGGGAGGATGTGCTGGTAGATATCGGCGATGCGGCGTTCGAGATCTTCTCGGTTATTGAGGGTTTGTGAGTAGATTTGCGCTCCGGTCCAGCAGGCGGAGAGGGTCCAAGCGGTGGTGGCGGGGTCAATGTGGGCGAGGAGCTCGTCTTGTTGCTTGGCCTGGGTGAGGAGCTGCTCGGTGACCTGGATCCAGCCGGGGAGGGATCCGCCGTCGAAGATTTCTTTCATGTCGGGGCCGAGTGAGAGTCGGGCTCCGGCGCTGAGGAGGGGGTCGTGGCGCATGCGGTGTGCGAGGAGCATGCCGGTGTCGATGAGTTCTTGCATGCGGTACTCGCGTGGGGGTACTTCGGCTTGGCTGAACTGTTCGTCCAGGATGCCTTGGGCGAGTGCGCGTTTGGATGCGAAGTGGAAGTACAGTGCGCCCTTGGTGACGTCTGCCCGTTCAAGGATGTCGGCGATGGTTGCTGCTTTGTAACCGCGCTCGTCGAAGACCGCGGCTGCGGCTTCCAAGACCGTGCGGCGGGTGCGAACTGCACGCTCTTGTCGTGCCACGGCTGCCTCCGTAGTTCATAGAGTCAGGCGGCTCTGATTCTCCTCGCATCGAGCCATTAGAAAACCAACCAGAAGGTTGGGATTTTTTCAAGCTTTCATTTCTCAAGCGTCACTTGTTGGTAGGGAACAGGCCACCGCACCTTCCGGTGAGAGATATTTTTAATGTTTTGAGACGTTTTGTAGTCGCCTGATGGTGCAGGTGTGAGTGCGGGGGAACTCGGCGATCGTGGTGCGGGGTTGACCGAGGAGCAGGGCCGGGTGAACGCGAGGCGCGCCCCAGCGGCTTGTCGGACACATGGTGGTTGCTGATGGAGCCGGTGGCCATGACGTAGGGGGCCGGCACCGTTCGGTCGGCGGCGATCAGGGCGCTTACTGGTCACAAACCCGTGGGGTTCTTGCTCGGTTCGCAGTGGATGCGCGGGCCGTCGAGTCGAAGTGACCGCGACGATGTGTGGCGGGGTGCCCGCCCGGGCCGAGCACGTCTTCGCCCGCATGAAGACCTGGAAAGCCGCCGCGACTGCCACGTGAAGGGGGACGGCGTGCATCGTGCCGTGGTCGACGCAGCACGGATGCACCCCCGTGCCTTCGCCGGACCGACCGACCGGCCACGCCGTGGCCGGCTCGGGGTGGCGATTTGGACGGCGGTCTCGTCCCTTCGGGCGGCTGCGGGAGGATGCCGGCGATGACAGCCGCCTCTTTCCCCTTGTGGAGACTCTCGTGGAGCACCTTCCCG
The DNA here is from genome assembly GCF_042743065.1 of Streptomyces sp. NPDC058872. Classification (NCBI taxonomy): domain Bacteria; kingdom Bacillati; phylum Actinomycetota; class Actinomycetes; order Kitasatosporales; family Streptomycetaceae; genus Streptomyces; species Streptomyces sp. NPDC058872. The sequence continues at coordinate 23,598 of NZ_JBHYMK010000057.1, read as the reverse complement.
TCACTGCCGACCGGTTGTCCGGATACACCGAGCGCGATCTGGACGGCGATCTGGCCCGCTGGTTTCCCCGCTTGGAACGGATGAGTCCGGTCGTACGGCAAGTGTCCCCGTTTCTGGCCAAGCTGCCGCCCGATGCTGCGAGAGCGCTGGTGAGCTTCGACACGAGGGTCCGTTCGGGTCAGATGCCGAACTTCATCGACGAGAACTGGCCGGAAGGCGACTACGGCTTCGACTTCCGCGCCGAGGGGGCCGAAGACCTGTTGGCCGGGAATCCCGAAGAAGCGGTTTCCGCCGATGACGTCTGGCCGCTCGGTGTCGACGGCGGCGGAAACCGCTACCTCATGATGACGAACGGCCGGGTCATGGCCTGGGATCACTCCGGGGGAGTGGAGGGGTACGAGTGGAGCGGCTTCAGCAGCATGGACGTCTTCCTGTGGGCAATGGTGCGCTATCGGGCTGTGGTGACCGGCGTACTGCCGGCCGACGAGGTCCGCGCGGACTTCGTGGCCATGGGAGAGCCGGGGATATCGAACCCTGTGCTCGGCCTGCTGCGCCGCATCGCCGAGGAGGGCTGCTAAAGAGGGCTGACGGGGCGGGACGGCCTTGCCTCCTCGGCACCGGGTGGGTGGGGCGCGCACCGGCTCATGCCCTGAGCCCCGAGTGCTCGGGAGCTGGCCCTGGAAACGGCTCGAACCACGGCACGCTACGGCCGTCGCGGTCGCAGGGACAGGGGCCGTGCGCGCGTCCCTCTCGTCGCAGCACTCCCAGGCGCGGCATACGGCGCAGACGTCTCGCACGGCCCCTGCCAAGGCCGGCAGCAGCCAACCTCGATCCCTATGAGGCGTACGCCTCCCGTCGCAACCGCGCCTACCTGCGGCGGCGTGGAATCCGCTGCACCATCCCGGACAAGGTCGACCAGGCCGGCAACCGCAAGAAACGCGGCGCGCGCGGCGGCCGGCCGCCAAAGTCCGGCCCGCAGGATCACAAGGCGTGGCGTGCGGTCGAGTGCGGTATCAACCGCCTCAAGAGACACCGGCCGTGGCCACGCCCTGCGACACGCTCGCGGTTCGCTACGAGTCAACCGTCCTTGTCGCGGCCATCGACGAGTGGCTCTGAGCCGCGCATGCGAACCTGCCTCCGGGGACGGCAAGGCGAAATGGATCGCCCCGCCAACGGACCAGATGGCAGGGTGCGGTGCATGGCGCCCCAATATCAGATTCGTGCCGACTACGACGCTCGCACGATCGTGGTCTATCAGGCCTACTCGCCTGCCATCGCTGACGCGGCACTGCGGGCGGGCCGCTTCGTTGCGCCGTTCTCGTTCCACCGAATGACGTGGATCAAGCCGTCGTTCATGTGGCTGATGCACCGCAGCAACTGGGCCCGCAAACCTGGCCAGGAACGTGTTCTCGCGGTGCGGATTACTCGGGAGGGCTGGGAGGAGGCCCTGTCCCAGGCCGTGTTGACGACCGCCGACCCGGCGGCGATGGCCCAGGCCGCCGTACATGTCCAGTGGGACCCGGAGCGCTCGCCGCGCGGAGCGGCCCTGAACCACTACAGCATCCAGGTCGGCATCGGCCGCCACCTGATCCGCACGTTCACCGACGACTGGATCGTCAGTCTCACCGACTGCACCCCCCAGGTCCGCAAAGCTTCGACGCTCATGCAAACCGGGCACGCCACCAAGGCGCAACGACTGTTTCCTACGGAGCGCATCTACCCCATGTCCCGGACAGTGGAAGACGTCGTTTCCCCGGGTAGACGTCCGCAACCTGCCCGGACAGAACACCTGGTGGCCAAGACGGCAGGGGCGAGTCCACGCTCCTGACTTCATCAGGTGGCGTGCCCAGGCCCCGGGCCCACCACCCTTCCCCGCACGAGAACTGACGGAAGGGCACGACACACTCCCACTGGACCAGATCCGGGCGCTCCTGCTGGAGCGTGACGACCCTCACCACCTGGAACGCCCCGCGGATTTCGACCTGGACATTTCGCGGGAATGTTTCGCCCGACTGGTGAACGCCCTGAAGGAACGCTTCGGGCCGTCCTGCTCAAGGGGCCTGGCTCAGGACGCCAGTTTCTACGGCGTTATCCATGTCCCGGCGGACGCGACGGGTCTTGGCCGCCCCATGAGTGTCGCGACGGGCAACTTCGGTAGCTACTTCGTCACTGCTGAAGTGGTGGGAGGCGAGGGGGTGCCCAGCGGCGAAGCGGGCTTGCCCGAGGAGTTCGTGACGTGGCTCGACGGCGTCTGTGCAGCGGCGGGGTGCACCTTCGTTCCGTCCGAGCTGCTCCGTGAACCGTACGACGGACCGTCGTTCCTGGAGGCGCACCGAGACGTGGAACTGGTCGCGGCGCTCGCGGCTGCGGGCGAGGCGGCCGAAGACGAGGACGATGAGGAGGTGGGAAAGGCGTACTGGCACGACCGGCACTTCGCGTACATCTGAGATACCTGCGGCTCCGTCCGCGCCCTGCGCAAGGCGGGCCGCGTGGGCGAGCGGCCACCGGTCGCCTACTCCGGCCTCCACCAATCCCTGCCCACCTGGTCGGGAGCCCGTGCCGGTGACGAGGTGTACGCACTGCACGTCAACCGGTGCGAGGTATTCGTGGTGTCCCGCATGCGCGTCATCGACATGGAACGCGGCGACTGCTGCGGCGCCGCCCAGACGACGTGGCAGGATCCGTCATTCCCCGGGCACGACGCCTGGTGGATGCTCGGAGCCGGCGGCTGCGGCGCCAGCGCGGTTCATGTGGACGCAACATCCGTACGCTTCGACACTCCGATACCCGGCGACCTGCTCGAGGCGCTCACCTGGCGCAACGCCCGGGGCAAGACCCGCGACCCGAAGTACGTCGTGGACGGCCGTCTGGAGCGTTCCGTCAGCCTCCAGGGCTTCTACCGACTCACCTCCGAGTCCGCCGACACGCTGGCCGGGCTCGTCGACAGCATCCAGCGCGACCGGGAAGCCGCGCAGCTGCTAGCGAGGAACCCGAGGTGCCAGCACCCTTCGAGCAGGTGACGGACCGCCGACCGGCAGCCTCCTCGCAAGGGCGTTCAGCGTGCGATGCCGCGAGGCCCGCCCCTTGGGCGGGGCGCGGCGCACAGCGGATGGGCTCATTCCGTTGGGAGGTCTTGCTCCGCCGCCTTTTTCAGGGCGTCGAGCCAGATGACGAGCGAGTCGTCCAGCGCGGCGGCGAGGTTGTCCCGGTCGGCGTCGACCGGCTCGCCCGCCCAGGACTCCTGGGTGTGGACCAGGACGCCCTCGCCGTCCTCGGCGAAGGTCCACTCGTGCACGCCGGTGATGCCGTGTGCGGGGCCGCCCCACAGAATCCGTTGCTGAGCATCGACCTCGTAGACGGTGGAGTCGATGGACAGGCCCGCGGTCACCCAGTGGAAGGTGGTGCCGGGGGCAACGGGGCCGTCGATCCGGGCCTCGGTGATGGCGGACAACCATGCGGGCCACGAGCCGATCGCGGTGTGCAGTTGCCAGACCCGGTCAAGGGGAGCGGCGATCCGGATGGTGTGCTTGGCGACGATGGGGGCGTTCTGGTCGATGGTCGTGGGGTACGGCATGGCGATTCCTCGGTCTCGGGAGTCCCGGCCGCCACTGGGGGCAGCGGTGGCCCGAGCGGCTGGGTGCGGCAAGCGGTCAGGTACGGTCAGGCGGACGGTTCCCCGTCGGGAATCCAGTCGCCGTGGATGCCGGCGGGCACCCTGTGGGGGAGTTCGACGGCGGCCACGGTGCTCAGGTCATGCGCGTCCAGGACCAGTAGCTCCGAGGCATCGGCCTTGAGGTCGCTGACGATCGTGAGCAGGTAGCCGTCGTCCTCGGTGGTTCCGCCCTCGGCGGGGGCGAAGACGGCCTCGCCGGGCATCCGTCCCTCGCCGTGTGCGAGCAGGGTCTGCCGGCCGGTCTTCGAGTCCAGCTTGGCGGTGTGGTAACCCGACAGGCCCGCGCCCGGGAAGGCGACGGAGTAGCTGTAGCGGTAGTCGGAACCGGTGAGGGCCTCGTTGATCGAGGGGAACTCGGTGACCAGGTCGTTGAGGGACTCGGTGGTGACCCCTCCGGTGTCCGGGTCGACGGTCCACCGGTGGAAGGTGGAGCCGGCGTTGGGGGTGGTGCCGTAGCCGGGAGAACCGACCCACCACTTCCACGATCCCTCCCAAGCGGAGCGGTCGAAACGGGGAGCTTCGAGGACGATCCGGCCCCGCGCGTCGGTGTAGGCGTTGGCGACGTGCAGCAGCGCCGCCTGATCGGCCACCTCGAACCACCGGGTCTCGCCCCCGGCACGCGGCATCACCCCGAGGCGCAGCGGAACGTCGTCGTGCCAGCGGTAGGGGATCCCGGAGTGCTCGGCATGGTCGAAGACCACGGGTGAGTCGATGAACACGACGTGCTGGCGGGTGACGGCGAAGTCGTGCATGAGCGAGGGACCGGAGCCGTCGATGACTTCGGACCTGACGATGGCGCCGGATGCGTCGGCCACGTAGTAGGTCAGGTAGGGAGGGAAGGGGCTGTAGCTGAAGAAGTGCAGCTCGCCGGTGACCGGGTCCTCCTTCGGATGGGCGGTCATCGAACCGGTGAGCTTGCCGCCGAAGTCGTAGACCCCGATCGTGTCCAGGTCGGCACTGACCTCCCAGGGCAGGTTGGCCTCCTGGAGGGCCAGATAGCGGCCCCCGTGGAAGATGACGTTGGTGGCCGCGGCGCTGACCTCGACCTCGGTTCCGGTGAACGGCACGCCGTCCAAGTAGGGGGTGCGTACCCAACGGTTGCGGTACCACTCGGCTCGACCGTTCTGGAGGCGGATTCCATGGAGCATGCCCTCGCCGCGGAACCAGTGGGTCGGTGTGACGCCCGGCTTCGGGTTGTGGCCGTTGCGGAAGTAGCGACCGTTCAGTTCGGGCGGGAGGACGCCGCGCACCTTCAGTGCGTGTCCGGTGACCTCGTCCGTGACGGGAGTGAAGTGACCGCTGATGTAGGGCTTGTCGAGAGACACGTTCAGGCCTTTCGGGTCGAGAGAACCGAGACGAAGAGGGTCAGGACGGCGCTGGCCAGGAAGGCCGCGCCCGGGGAGGGCAGCAGGGTCAGGAAGGACAGGCCGAGGGCTCCGCCGATCTGCCGCGTGGCGTTGACCAGACCTCCGGCCAGGCCGTTGTCGGCGGTTCGGACCCCCGTGGAGGCCATTGCGGTGAGCCGTACGAAGGCCACCCCGAGACCGGCGCCGATGAGGAGCGTCGGGCCGAGCAGGTCGGTGAGGAAGGTGCCGTCGGCCGGGGTCCGGGACAGCCAGGCCAGTCCTACGGCGAGGACCAGCAGGCCCAGGGGTAGCACCCGGCGGCCGGAGGTCCTGCCGGTGACCCACGAAGAAACCGTGATCGCGAGTGCCAGCGGGAGCTGGGTCAATCCGGCCTCCAGGGCGAGTACCCCAGGGAGCGCTGTTGGTAGAGGGGAAGGAAGTAGAACAGCCCGAGCCAGACCGCGCCCAGCAGCGCCATCAACAGGTGGGGAACCGCCACCACGCTCATTCGCGCCGGCAGCAACGGGTCGGCGGACCGGCGCTGGAGCACCGCGAACAGGCCGAGCAGCCCCAGACCGACCACGGTCAGGGGCCAAGGACCCGTCAGGCCGTAGGCGAGCGCAACGAGCCCGGCCGTGACCGTGACCACGCCCGGTGCGTCCATGCTTCCGCCACGAGGCCGATCGGCCTCGACCAGCAGCCGGGTCGCCACCAGCACGGCAAGTGCGAGGGGCACCATCACGACGAACACCGCACGCCAGCCGAACAGGCTGGTGAGCAGCCCGCCCAACAACACCCCCGCCGCGCCGCCGGCGCCGGAAACCGCACCCCACACCCCCAGGGCGGTGCCGCGCCGGGTGCCCGAGTGGAGCGTCAACACGAGAGCCAGCGCGGTGGGCGCCAGCAAGGCGGCGCCGATTCCCATCACCGCCCTGAAGGCGATCAACGCGCCCGCCGTGGGAGCCAGCGCCGCGCCCAGAGCGGAGAGGGCGAACAAGCCGGTGCCGAGCAGGAACACACGGCGCAGGCCGTACACGTCACCCGCTCGCCCACCCGGTAGCAGCAGCGCGCCGAAGAGCAGCACGTAGGCGTTGACCGTCCATGCCTGGCCCGTGTCCGTGAGATCGAGCCCGGCCCGGATCTGGGGCAGGGCGACGTTCACGACCGAGGTGCTCAGCACAACCAGGAACTGGGCCGTTGCCAGGACTCCCAGCGGTACCCAGCCGGTGGCAGCGGTTCGTTGCGTTGCGGTGCGGGTCATGGCTAGACCCTCGCAGCGGGCGTTCGCCGCTCGCGTCGGTGATCGTCACCTATGCGCACGCACCTCGGGGTACGGTGTGCCCTGGAGGCGACCGTGCCGCTCCCTCCTCATGGCATCGGGCGACCGCCGGATTTCCGCGGGCGGGTCGAGGCCATCCCCCTTGTTTCCCTGAGACGTTCGAGCACATAGGTTCTCGGACATGCCTGAGACGTATGCGGATGTGCTGGTCGGCCGCCAGGATGAGACGAGGCGGCTTGACGCCCTGCTCGCATCCACGCGGGAGGGCCACGGCGGCGCCTTGGTCCTGCGCGGGGAGCCGGGCATCGGCAAGAGCGCGTTGCTGCGGCACGTGGCCGAGACCGCCACAGGATTCACCGTGATGCGGGCGTCCGGCGCCGAGTTCGAGACGGAGCTGGCGTTCGCCGCACTGCACCAGCTGCTCCTGCCGGTCAGCGCTGCTCTGACGGCCCTGCCCGTGCCGCACCGCAAGGCACTGGAGATCGCTTTCGGCCTCGACAGCGGCACCCCCGACCCCTTCCTGGTCGGAGTCGCCTCGCTGGGCCTTCTGGTGGAAACGGTCAGGGAAGGTCCTCTGCTGTGCGTCGTCGACGACGCACAGTGGCTGGACCAGGCATCGGCCAAGGTGCTGGCCTTCCTCGCCCGCCGCGTTTCGGCCGAGTCGATCGCCCTGGTTTTCGCGGTGCGAGAGCCGAGCCAGCTGCCGGAACTGGACGGGCTGCCCAGCCATTCGCTCCCGGGCCTAGGAGAACCGGAAGCCCGCGCGCTCCTGGCCACGGCGGTCCGCGCCCCACTGGACGAGCCGGTGTGCGACCAGATCCTCGCCGAGGCGCGCGGCAACCCCCTCGCACTCGTGGAGCTGCCCAGAACCGCCGGGCTCGCCGGAATGGCAGGCGGATTCGCCCCGCCCGGCTCGGTACCCGGCATGATCGAGCAGAGCTTCCGGTCCCGGCTGGAGCTCTTGCCACCGGAGGCGCGACTGCTGGTGACCCTCGCCGCTGCCGACCCGACCGGGGACCCCGGCCTGCTGTGGCGTGCGGCCGAACTCCTGGACATCGACGCGCCCATCGCCGCGCAGGCCGCCCCGATGGTCGAGTTCGGCACCCGGATCCGGTTCAGCCACCCCCTCGCCCGCTCGGCCGCTTACCACGCCGCACCGCCTGACGAGCGGCGCAAGGCGCACGAGGCGCTGGCCGCCGTGACCGACCCCGTCGCCGACCCCGACCGCAAGGCCTGGCACCGCGCCCAGGCCAGCGCCGGTCCGGACGAGCAGGTCGCCGCCGAACTGGAGGCCTCCGCCACACGTGCCCGGGAACGTGGCGGCGTCGCAGCTGCGGCTGCCTTCCTCCAACGTTCGGCCGAGCTCACGCTCGGTCCGGCCCAGCGGGCCGAGCGGATCCTCGCCGCCGTCCAGGCCAAGCTGTCGGTGGGGCACTTCGACACGGCGGCCGAGCTGCTCACCACCGTCCGTACCGACGATCCGAGCCAGGAAGCCAGAGCCGACCTGCTTCGCGGCAGACTGTCGTTCGTCCGCCGCCGCGGGGACCAGGGCCCCATGGTTCATCTGCTGAGCGCCGCCGCACGGCTGGCCGTCACTGACCCGCCCCGGTCACGAGAGTGCTGTCTGGACGCCGTCGAGATGGGGCTCCTGCTCGGCGGTCTCGACGAGGTGGTGGAAGCCGCCCGGAAGCTCCAGCCGGGCGAGCCGACATCCGGCACGGACACGGTCCTGAGCGGTCTGATCAGCCTCGTCGGCGAAGGGCACCGAGCAGCAGGGGAGATCCTCGGGCCGATCGTCGCCGATACCGACCACGAAGTCTGGTCCAAGCGGCCGTCACTGGGCTTCATGCTGGCGACCGAGCTGTGGAACTTCACCTCCCTGCACGGCATCGCGGCCCGTGCCGTCACCGCCGGCCGCGAGACCGGTTCCTTCCACGCCCTGCCCATCGGACTGGCCATGCAGGCCACCGCGACCGCGCACAGCGGCGCCTTCGGCGCTTCGATGGAGTTGATCTCCGAGGAGGAGGCCATCGCCGATGCCACCGGCGCGGCACCTCTGGTCTACCCCCGCCTCCACTTGGCCGCGCTGCGCGGACGGCGGCAGGAGGCCGTCGAGCTGTTCACGTCGGTGGACCGGCGGATGAGCCTCAGCGTGCAATGGGCGACTGCCGTGCTCAACAACGGCTTGGCGGACTACCCCGCAGCGCTGGACGCGGCACGCCAAGCGGTCGAGTTCGGTGCCGTCGGCACGGCCGGCCTCGCCCTGCCCGAACTGGTCGAGGCAGCGGTGCGGTGCGGTGAGACCGAGACCGCCGCGACGGCACTCGCGGTCCTGCAGGAGCGCACACGGGCAGGCGGGCACGCCTGGGGGCTCGGCGTCGAAGCATGTGCCCGCGCCCTGGTGACCGAGGACGAGTCTTCCTACCAGGAGGCGGTCAGCCTGCTCGACGACAGCGCCCTGGTCGTCTACCGAGCCCGGGCCCACCTGCTGTACGGGGAGTGGCTGCGCCGCCGGGGCCGGCGGCGCGACGCCAGGTCGGCGCTGCGCCAGGCGCACGAGCCACTGGCCGACCTCGGTCTGGAAGCCTTCGCCGAGCGCGCCGCGGGTGAGCTGCGCGCCACGGGCGCGCAGGCCCGAAGCCGCACCGCGAAGGCATCGGACCAATTGACGATGCAGGAGGTACACATCGCACGCCTGGTCGCCGACGGCGCCACCTCCAAGGAGGTGGCGGCGAAACTGTTCCTCAGCCCGCGAACGGTCGACGCGCACCTGCGCAACATCTTCCGCAAGCTCGGCCTCACCTCGCGCCGACAACTGCGGGACATGCCCGACATGCGCTAGCTGTGTGGCCGGACAGGCCCATTTGCTCGCGACACCGGGCACGGTGTGGGGACTGCACGGGCCGCTGTGGCCCCAGGACGCGTTCCGTTCAAGAGGTCAGCGGCTCACCTCGGAGGTCACGCATCATGTCGGCGAAGTCGCGGACGTGCCGTGCGGTGGCGTCGCGTTCTGGGCAGGCGGCCCGGATCTTCTTGAGTTCGGTCGCGTCGGTTGCGGTGAGCCGGCGCAGCATGGCGGGGTGGCTGATCTGCTGTGGGATGACGTGACCTGCTTCTTCGACCCGGACTTGATGGGGGCGCTGCCGGATGTGCGTGTCCCGGATGCCTCGGTGGAGGACTGGCAGACAGTCCTCGATCTTGTTGCGGAGAAGGGCTGGAAGTGGCAGTACTCCGAGGGAGAGACGGTGCTTCCGGTGCCCCGGGCCGAGGTCGTGCTGTCCCGCCCGGCGGATGCCGAGTGCCCGGCCCTGCGTGTCTGGCCGACTGCCGATGTATTGCTGATCTTCCGCTTCCATGCCGCCGATGAAGTCGACTTCGACGTCGACCTGAGGGAGTTGCAGGGCCAGCAGCGGTGGGAGGTGTTCTGCGTCTTCCTCCGAGAGATCGGTCGGCGGCTGGGCAAGCCGGTGCGGATGGATCCGGAGGGCGACTACGGCCATCCGGTGCTCGGCTTCGACGTCGAGGCCGACCGCGTGGTCCTCCTCGCAGGCCCGCAGGCCAGGTGACCGAGGCCGACGGTCGCGGTTCGTAGAAGGTTCCGTCGCGGAGCATGGCGAAGAGGGCGTCGGCCTTGCGGTGGGAGAGACAGAACAGGTCCTGGGCGTGGTGCTTGCCCTGGGTGATCCTCCTGTCGCAGTAGGCCCGGGAGGCCGGGGCGCCCGGAGCGGCGAAGACGGAGAGGAAGAAGACCCGTTTGAGCTGTTTGTTTCCTCTCCTGGGGGCTGTTCGCCGCGGATCGGGGAGCCCGGGCTCCGGGTGGCCGGGGCGAGTCCGGCGTAGGCGGCGGGGCGGCCAGGCCGGGGATGATCAGCGCGCTCGCTTCGGTCGCGGAGAGCGTCACGGTCTGCTCGTCCGAGGCGGCGAAGGTCTCCTCGACCAGTAGCTCGGTCATCCTCGGTGCCTTCGGCCGCAGCAGCGTGATCAGGCGTCGTCGTCCGGCCTTGCGCATCTGTGCGCCGGGGATCCGAACCGTTCCAGCAGAGTGAGGACGGCCGGGGGCTGCAGCCGCGACCCCAGCACCCGTTCCAGCAAGGGACGGATCCGGGGCAGCAGGCCGTGGAGCCGGTTCGCGACGCGGGTGGCCTCGCCGGCCAGGTCGTCGTCGAAGCTGACGATCGTCTCCAGTCCGGCGGTGATGAACGCGTCCTTCGCGTCGGTCTTCGCCTCGCCCGGGTAGAGGTCGGCGATCCGCCGCATCGTCAACCCCGGCAGGTAGGTGACCGGGCAGCCCCTGTCCCTCGCGACCGAGAGCGGCAGGGCGCCGATCGGGGCCGGTTGGCCGACCACGACGATTACGGTTCCGTGCTTGGCCTGGAGCTTGGCGAACGGCTTGTCAGGCCGCTCAGTGCCCTCGCCCGTCTGGTGACCGCCGCCCGCGAATCCTCAGGGCGCGAACGCGACGGCCGCATGCCCCGGCCGTCATGCTCACCAGTCGCTCGGGCCGTGGCAGAAGAGCGCATCAACTCGCCGCCGCCTCCTCGCAGTCGGTTTTTTCCCCGCGACGACCGATGGGTCCGGTCAGAGGTCTTTTCAAACAATGCGACATGTGAAATTTTACACGTCACATGTCAGTAGCTCGTGCTTCCCCGCACGAGGCCCCAACGGCCCCGGAGGCCCCCACAGATGCACCCCTCCCGGATATCGAGGACCCGCGCACGAAGACTTCCCGTGCTCGGCGCGGCGGTCTTCCTGACGCTCGGCCTCTTCGCGCAGCAGAGCCAGGCCGCCCCGGTCAGCGCGGCGGCTCCGGCCGATGGAGCAGCGCGCGACACCGCAGCCCCGGCGCCACGGGCGATCCCGGTCCCCAAATCGCCTCACGCCATCAGCAAGAACCCTCGCTTCCGGCTCTCCTCACAAGACGGCGCCGAGGAGTCCGGCCCGGCGTCCGCCCCCACCACCGCCAAGGCGACCAAGCGGTCCTCGCTCGCTGCCGCGGACGCGTGCGGCGACCTTTCCGGCGTCATCAACGCCACGGGTGGCGCGCTGGTCCAGCAGCTCAAGGACCTCCCCCAGATCACCTGTACCTACCCGTTGTTCAACCTCACCGGGGAAAACGCACGGAAGGCCTTCCGCGAGACGCAGATGGTCACCGTCGCCAACGCGTTGCGCGACGACTCCACCGCGTACGCGGGTGACAACAGGACCTCCACCGGCCAGCTGGTGATGTTCCTGCGCGCCGGCTACTACGTGCAGGACAACAACGCGGACGCCGTCGGCGACTATGGCCCGGCGCTGGCGGGCGCGGCACGCGGCGCGCTCGACGCCTTCTTCGCCTCCCCGCGCAGCAAGGACGTCACCGACGCCAACGGCGAGATCCTCAACGAGGTCGTCACACTGATCGACAGCACCCATGAGGCGGGCCGGTACGCCCCCGTCGTGAAATGGTTGCTCGGCTCCTACGACGGCACCTGGCCCGGCCAGATGAACCTCGCCATGCAGCACGTCGAATGGGTCGTCGAGAACGGCTTCAAGGCCAAGGACGACGAGCGCGGCTGGCGGGCCGCCCTCAAGGCGGACCCCGCCATCCTCGACACCTGGGCCGGCTTCGTCACACGCAACGGCGCGCAGCTGAACCGCCTGGACGTCGTGAGCAACGTCGGTCGCTTCCTGGGCCACGCCCTCGACGTCCCCGAGCTCAAGGAACGGGTCCGGCCGCTGTTGAAGGACCTGATCAACCGGTACCCGAACGTCGGCCCCACCGCACCGCTCACCATGAACCTGGGCTGGGCCACCCGCCAGTACGACCGGGGCAACTGCGCGGCCTACGCCATCTGCGACCTGGGGCAGCGCGTGCTCCCCGTGGTCCTTCCGATCCAGCACACGTGCACCCCCGGCCTGAAGATCCGTGCCCAGGACATGTCGCCCGGTCAGCTGGAGAGCACCTGCACGAGCCTGGTCGAGCAGGACGCGTACTTCCACCGGATCATCGGCGACAAGGGCGCGATCCCCGGTGACGTGAACACGAACCTGGAGGTCGTCGCCTTCGACGACTACACCCAGTACGCGCTGTACGCCTGGGCCATCTACGACATCGACGTCGACAACGGCGGCATGTACGAGGAGGGCGACCCGGCCGCCCCCGGCAACCAGGCCCGCTTCATCGCCCACGAGGCCAGCTGGCTGCGTCCGGACTTCCAGATCTGGAACCTCAACCACGAGTACACCCACTACCTCGACGGCCGCTACAACATGTACGGCGACTTCGAGGCGGGCATGACCACGCCGACCATCTGGTGGGTCGAGGGCATCGCCGAGAACATCTCGTACGGCTACCGGGGCGAGCGCAACGCGGACGCCATCGCCGAGGCCGGCAAGAAGACGTACCGGCTCAGCGAGCTCTTCGACACCGTCTACGGCCAGGACGAGGACCCGGAGGTCAACTCGAACCGGGTCTACCGCTGGGGCTGGCTCGCCGTCCGCTACATGCTGCAGAAGCACCCCGTCGACGTCCAGACCGTGCTCGGCGATTACCGTACCGGTGACTGGGCCGGAGCCCGCACCTTCCTGAAGCAGACCATCGGCACCACCTACGACGCGGACTTCGCGAGCTGGCTGACGACCAGCTGCGCCACCGATGGTTGCGGGCCGCTCCCTGACGCCGCGACCACCGAGCCCGCGCCGCTCTGCACCTTCAGCGACCCGCGCCAGTTCGACCAGAACTGCCGCCGGGACGGTCTCGCCGCCTCCGCCGGCAACTACAGCTACCACTTCGTGTACCTGCCGGCCGACGTCAAGCAGTTGACGATCACCAGCAGCGGCGGCACCGGGAACGCCGACCTGTACTACGGTGGCGGCAGCTGGGCGACCACCGGCAGCTACCAGGCGAAGTCGACCAACGTCGGGAACGGCGAGACCCTGACGATCGACAACCCGCCCTCCGGCTGGGTCTACTTCAGCCTCGCTGCCGCGCAGGACTTCAGCGGCGTGAGCCTCTCCACGCAGTCCGAGTGAGCCGGTTCGCCGGGGGCAGCGGGCCCCCGGCGAACGTCATCCGTCCCACTGCCGGACGGGAGCGACCCACCCCAGCCATCGCACGTCCCTCCGGGCTGCGGCGAGGCACTCCCGCAGTCCGGCGCCCGTCCGTCCACGGCCGGTGCCCGATGGCAGCAGGACCCGACCCAGATGCCGCCACCGGATGAAATCCGAGACCAGCCTCACCGACCGCAAGCACACCGATGAGTTCCCCACGGTGGTGGATGAGGAGCTGAAGGCGATGTGCACGGTGTGCGACATGGGTGGCGTGGCGATCGGACCGCGGCTCAAGGAGACGGCCCAAGCGACGGGATGTCGGCCAGGACACTCGCCGCCGCGGCGTTCACCAGAGCCGACAACGGGTAGCGGCGTCCGCCCAAGGCGGAACTGTTGGGTGGACTTGCGCAACGTGAAGCCGCGCTTGCCCTCAAACAGTTGAACCTCCACCCGGCCGGCAGGAATGGTGGATCCTCCCGTGTTCTCCGGGTTCACTCGGAAGGTCACCCGTTTCCCGCCCTGTTCCCACTAGCCGGGAAACGTCGAGACGATCAGACCGTTGTCGTACCTGATCTCGTGAGGGGCCGGCGGATGACCATGCCCCGTGCATGTTCTTCCACAGTGGACCTGCACCGCCTCGCAACCCGAAACTCCGGAGATCAGCAATCCCGAGAGCACCAACGCCATGCCGCGAGCACGGGCTGATCGCCGAGTTCCACGAACGACTGCGCGGACGGGCGAGGAAGCGCAAGGACGGTGAGGCCGAGTCCGTGGTGGGGATCATCGATGCGCAGTCGGCGCGGGTCACGGCGCCGGCGCCGGTTACCTCACGCGGCCACGCCCCCGGGAAGGAGGCGCCGGGCTGCAAGCGGTGCATCGTGACCGACCGCCTCGGCTTCCTCCTGGTCGTCGTCCCGGTCACCGCCGCGAGCAACGGCGACCGGGACGACGCCGCGATCCTGCTGCAGTACCTCGCCGCCCGCATCAAGGCCTGGCCCTGGTCTGGGCCGACGGCATCTACAACGGCCCCCTTGCGGACTGTTGCCGGGACGAACTCGCCCTGACCCTACTGATCGCCAAACGCGCGGACGACATGCAGGGGTCCGTGGCGCGCTCCCCAGGTACCGGGGTGCGGAGCGCACGTTCGCGTGGCTGATGCATGCGCGCCTGCCGGCCCGGGGCTACGAGACGTTGTCGGCCGGCAACGAGGCGATGATCCGGTGGTCGGTGGTCACGCGGGTGGGCCGGCGCCCGACACGGTCAGGGGCCGCCGACCGACGCCGAATGCCCCGACGGCTCTTGCAGGAGAAACCCCTGTCCTTCAGACACCGGTCCTTCGAGCGCAGCCTCTCGACCTTCGCCGACCTTGGCTCCAAGCCCAACGGAAGGACGATCTCCCTGGCCTTCAGGGGCCCTTGGGCTGGGCTGCGGGCTACCGATCCTCCAGCGCTTCCGAAGGGTTGGCGCGAGCGGCGCAGCCGTCTCGTGTGCGTGGGGTCGGGGAGAGCATTGAGAGGTGAAGAACGCCAGCCTCCGGCCTGACCCGGACGAGGCCGCCGGGCGGCGTCCTTGACGGGACCAGATGAGGAGCCTGTCGAAGCGTCATCGGGGGAGCGGACGGAGGCTGGTTATCCGGTTTGTTCGTGTGGTGTGCGTTGCTTCGTGGCTGTTCGGTCACCTGGTGATCATTGTAAGGTTGCAGTGTGACATTGCACAGCCGGATGGTCCGGAAATGCAAGGTCTTTAGGGAAGGGTTCTCTTCATGTCTCGCACGTTCGTGTTCGCGGCCGGTGTCGTTGGCCTCGTGCTGATCGCCGCCGCGCCCGCTACCGCATCGGCTCAAGCCTCCACCGCCACCACCACGGTGTGCGGTGCGCCGGGTCTGCAGGCCGGTCTCAGCACCCGCGTCTGCGCCGACATCACCGGCGAACAGGTCGAGGTGTACGGCCGGGTGTCGCTGGCTGGCCCGACCAGCCCTGGCAGCCCGTCTCCGCTCGGGCAGGAGTTGTTCACCACCCTGACCAGTGAGGCGCCGGCGGGGACGCTGAACCGGCGGGTGATCTTCAACTCCTCGACCGTCGAGGTCAGAGGTATCTCCGGGGCCATCGCCTGCGGCTCGACCGTGAAGGCGAGCTTCGCCGTGACGAGCTACCCGTGGTCGCCGCGACCGGTGGGCCTGGAGACGACCGTCACCTGCTGATGACCGCATCTGTCGACCTGTGCGTTCGTGCCGCGCCGTTTGTGCTTCCCGGAGTGGTGGGGAGTGTCGGCAACGATGCGCGCCGTCGGCAGCAGGGTGCCGTCGGGAACGACGGACCTTTTCTCCCGGATCATCATCCTTGCCTCGGTCAGGGACGGGGTGGCGCGCGCGGAGCCCTGACCGGCTTGCATCTGCAGCGGTAGGCGGTTGCGGTCCCGATGTCGAACCCGGCGGCCAGTCGGGCGGAGGCGTCACCGGACCGCAGGTGGGCCAGGACGAGCAGGGCCTGTCTCCGGGCGGGAAGGCGTCGTACCGGGTCCCGATCCCTGTCGTCCGGCTTTCAAGCACCGGGTCGGGAACTGCCGGGTGGGGCTGGACGGACCGTTCGAGCGAAATCTCCCCTGCCCGAGCTAATCCGAGAGCTCAGGAAGGGGCGGGCAAGCGCAGGAAGCCCTGGCAGACATGGGTGATCTTGATCGAGAATCCGCCGACCAGGAGCTCCGCCGTTGCGCAGGACCATCCGACTCGCGGGCAGTGCTGCCCAGCCCGGAAAGGTCCGGCGAATCGGTTCGATCCTGCCCATGGAGAACTGCAAGGCCTGGTCGACTGGGTTGGTGACGTGACAGAGCCCCTGGTTGTTGACGGTGTTGATGCCACTCGACACTGCCGACAGCCCGGGGCTCTGTTGGCTCCGTTGCTTCCGGAGGGCCCTCCTCCGGCTGGCCCGTCTCCGCAAGAACGAGACGTTCGCCCAGTTCGCGGTTGAGTTCGGTGCTTCGACCGCAACGACCCGACGCTACGCCGACGACAACCTGAACGTCCTCGCGGCCTGGACGCCGAGCCTGTACGACGCCATGAACCGGCCTGGCCGAGGACAACTACTGCATCGTCATCGACGGCACCCTGGTCCTCACCCGCGTCCGTGCCATTGCCGAGCGGTCGAAGACGTCTCATACCGTCGTGCGGGATCCGCCCTGCTGATGTCGAGCTCGAATTCTGCTCCGTCGGTGGCGGGAGTCCGACCTCGGACCGTGGGCGGCGATGAACGCCGATCCCGAAGTCCGAGAACACCTGGGGGACCTGCTGACACGGGAGCAAAGCGATGCCGCGGTGGCATCCACACAGGCCGTGTTCGACGCGCGAGGTTTTGGGTGGCGGGCGCTCGAAGCACGGGAGACCGGTGAGTTCATCGGCCGCGCAGGTTTGGACGAGGTGGGCGATGACGTGCCGTTCTCGGGGGGTGGATATCGGGTGGCGGTTGACGCGCTCGGTGTGGGGGGCACGGTTACGCCACCGAGGCCGCCCTGGCCTGCCTGGCCTTCGGCTTCGAGACCCTCGCGCTGCCGGAGGTCCTTGGGTCGACAACCGTCAACAATCTCTGTTCCCGGGCAGTGATGCGCCGGATCGGCATGACCCGAGACCCGGCCGACGACTTCGAGGATCCGAGCGAGCCGGAAGGGCCGCTTCGCCAGTGTGTGCCGTACCGGACTCCCCGCAGAGACGTTCACGGCCTACGCCACCCGACGGAACACGACCGGGACTCCACCAGCCCGCGTGGATCATTTCACTGAGAAAACCTCAGTAGGACGGCGCCACTAGACCCGCTTCGTAAGCGAGGATCACGAGTTGTACCCGGTCACGTGCGTCGAGCTTGGCGAGCAGTCGGGTCAGATAGGTCTTGGCTGTGGCGATGCTGATGGAGAGCTGGTCGGCGATCTCGGAGTTGGACAGGCCCTTGCCGA
This sequence comes from Streptomyces sp. NPDC058872, assembly GCF_042743065.1. NCBI lineage: Bacteria > Bacillati > Actinomycetota > Actinomycetes > Kitasatosporales > Streptomycetaceae > Streptomyces > Streptomyces sp. NPDC058872. The sequence continues at coordinate 6,329 of NZ_JBHYMK010000057.1, read as the reverse complement.
CCAGGGTGAGCACTTCACGTTCCCGGTTGGTGATGCGCTCGAGTTCCGTCCGAGATGCCGGCGTCGCTGTAGGGCGGCCGGCGAACTCCTTTATCAGTCTGCGGGTGACGCTCGGCGCGATGAGGGCGTCCCCGGCAGCCACGGTACGGACTGCGGCCAGGATGTCGTCCAAGGCCATGTCCTTGACCAGGAACCCGGACGCGCCGGCGCGCAGCGCTCCGTAGACGTGGTCGTCGTCGTCGAAGGTCGTCAGGACAACAACGCGTGCGGTGCTGGTGCCCGTGGTGATCATGCGGGTGGCTTCGATGCCGTCCATGCCGGGCATCCGGATGTCCATCACCACCACGTCGGGGGTGAGTTCCCGGGTCAGCCGGACCGCTTCGGTGCCGTCTCCGGCCTCGCCCACGACCTGGACGTCCGCGGTGTCGGTGATGACCATTTGCAGGGCGGCGCGGATCAGGGGCTGATCGTCGGCGAGTACTACCCGGATGGTCATTTGGTTCCAGCCTTCGCTACGGGTTCGTCGCCTGCCGCTGTCGGCACCGGTATCAGGGCGGCTACTCGGAAGCCGCCCCCCGGAAGCGGCCCGGCGGTGAAGCGACCGTCCAGTAAGGCGATCCGCTCCCGCATGCCGACCAGGCCGAATCCGGTGTGCGTGTTCGTCGTGTTCGTGCCGCTGCCCGTCCCTCGATCGACGACTTCGACGACGAGTTCGTCCTCGCGGTATTCGATTTTCACCTGACAGCGATCAACAGTCGCGTGTCGTACGACGTTGGTCACCGCCTCCTGGACGATGCGGAACGCCGCGAGGTCTATGTCCGCGGGGAGCGGGTGGCGTTTGCCCTGCCACCACACCTCCACGCGGACGCCGGCGGCCGTGGTCGTCGCGGCGAGCCGTTCCAGATCCGCCAGACCGACGGTCGGCCGCAGAGGAGCCCGTGCATGCCCCTGGTCGTGGCCGTTTGGTTCCTGATCCCGGGTGGCGGGTCCCTGCCCCTGTTCGGCCTGCCGCAGTGCGCCCAGCATCCGCCGCAGTCCCGCCAGCGTCTCACGCCCTACCTGTTCCACGGTGATCATCGCCTCGCGGGCCCTGGCCGGCTGTGTCTCCACCACTCGGACTGCAGCTCCGGCTTGCAGGGCGATGATGCCGATGCTGTGGGCGACCGTGTCGTGCATCTCGCGGGCGATGCGAAGCCGTTCGGCGGTGATCGCCTGTGCGGTGCCCCGGGCGTGCAGCTCCGCGGTGTGGGCACGAGCCTGGTGCACCGAGTTGCCGATGAGCCAGGCGATGATGACCGTCAGGGCGACGAACGGTTCGGAGGCGGTGCCGGATTCCCCTCCCGCGGCCCACCGCGGGACGAGGTACCCAGCGAGCACGCCCAGCGTTCCGACGGTCGCGGTGATCGCGGTGCGCCGGGGCCGGGTGGCCGCGACGTAGCAGAGGGCGACATCCACCCCCAGAAACTGCAAGGGCGAAACTTCGTCCTGCCGCCAGGCCACCGACGAGATGATCGTGCCGACGATCACCAGACCGTACGCCACCGCCGTCCGGCGGCGCAGCAGCGCGCTGCCGGTCAGGACCACCAGGAAGGCGAGGGTGAGCAACGCCTGAGTCATGAGCGAGTCAAGGCCGTCCCGGAGATAGCTGAGGGAGTACTCATGCCGCGGCGGCATCAGGACGTACTCGACAAGGGGCTGCACTGTTGCCGCGACCCACACCAGCGCCGTCCACAGGCCCGGCGGTATGCGCTTGAGCAGCGGCAACTGCGGTGGCGGTGAGGCGAGCATGCCGAGATCATAAGCGCGTACGTGCCACAGGGCATCGGCCTGTGGTCGTACAACCAGGGTCGACACTGTGCCCGGTGATTGTCAGCACCGGTCCGACGACGAGCGGGGGCGTCGAACGACACCGTGGGCGCCGTGATCCAAGTCAACGAACTCACGAAGCGATACGGCGGCACGACAGCCGTCAAAGACCTGACCTTCACCGTGCGCCCCGGCCAGGTGACCGGATTCCTCGGGCCCAACGGCTCCGGCAAGAGCACCACACTCCGGGTGATCCTCGGCCTGCACGAGCCCACCAGCGGCATGGTCACCATCGGAGGTCGGCCCTTCCGTGACCGCCCTCGCGGCCTGCGTCATGTCGGCTCCCTCCTCGACGCGCACGACGTACACGGCGGACGCAGCGCGGCGGCGCATCTGTCGGCGCTGGCGCGCAGCAACCGCATCCCCCGACGTCGGGTGGACGAGGTAATGCAGGAGGTCGGTCTCGCCGAGGTCGCGGGGCGCCGCATCGGCGGATTCTCGCTCGGCATGAAACAACGGCTCGGCATCGCATCCGCCCTGCTCGGCGACCCACCGGTGCTGCTCTTCGACGAGCCGCTCAACGGCCTGGACCCCGAGGGAGTGAAGTGGGTGCGTGAGCTGTTCAGGCGGCTCGCCGCCGAGGGCCGTACCGTGTTCGTCTCCAGCCATCTGATGTCGGAGATGGAGCACACCGCCGACCAGCTGATCGTGATCGGCCGTGGCGAACTACTCGCGGCGGAGAGCCTTGCGGAGTTCTCAGCCCGCAGCGACCGGCGGAGCGTCACCGTGGCCACGCCCGCTGCGCCCGCTCTGAGAGACCTGCTGACGGCCGAGGGCGCGGCCGTGCGCGTGGAGGGCGAGCAGCTCACCGTGACCGGTCTGACTGCGGTGCGCATCGGTGAGATCGTCCGACGGCACGGTTTGCCGCTACACGAGCTCAGTACCCGCTCCGCCTCGCTGGAAGAGGCATTCATGGAGCTCACCGCCGACCGTGTCCAGTTCTCCGGAGGAGAGCCTCGATGACCGTGACCACCACTACGACAACGGCTGTTTCCGGCGGCGAACGATCCGCCCGTGAACCCCGTGCCCGGTTCCGCGACCTGGTCGCCGCAGAGTGGATCAAACACCGTTCGTTGCGTTCGACCTGGATCGCGTACGGGGCCACCGCCCTGGCCGTCATCGGCTTCAATGCGGGCACCGCCTATGACACGTACAGCCACTGGACGCTGCAAGTCTCGAAGGACCGCGCAGCCTTCATCGGTGACGGGATGGCGCTGCACCATGCGTTCACCGCGAACGCCGCCCTGCTCATGGCCCTCGCCCTCGGTGTCATTGGCGCCCTGGTGATCCTCGGGGAATACAGCACGGGAACCCATCGGACGACATTTGCGGCCGTCCCGGCCCGCCGTTCGGTGGTAGCGGCCAAGGCGGTCGTCGTCACCGTGGTCACGACCGCCTTCGGCGCGGTCCTCGTCGGGGTCTCGTTCGCTCTGACGCAGGCCATTCTCGATCGCCGGGATGCGGGTGTCTCCATCGGCGACCCGGGAGCTTTCCGTGTCGTCCTGGCCTCCGTCCTCCTCGCGCCGGTGTGCGCGCTCGCCGGCCTCGCGCTCGGCGCCGTCATTCGGCACACCGCCTCCACCATGATCACCTCGGTGGTGGTCATCCTCGTGCTGCCGCTGTTCCTCACCGACGGCCGCCATTGGTCGGCGGTCGCTGGGCACACCCTGCCCTACCGTGCGTGGCTCCGGCTCGTCGATGTCAACTACTCCCCGGTTTCCTTCCCGTGGAGCACCGGCGGAGCCTGGACCGTCTACATGGTGTGGGCGGGCGTCGCATGTGCGATCGCCGTCACCAGCGTCCACCGGCGAGACCAGTGAGTGGTTAGCCTCGCGCTTTCACGAAACAGGCTGTCCGAGGGCTGATCAGGAAACGGAAAGTGCTCTTGACCTGCAACGATGGGACTTGCTGAGGGTCCTATCGACTGCAGGGGAAAGAGCACTTTCCAGGTGACAGAGCCTGCCGGGCAGTGCCCGCGCGTCCGTGTTCAGGGAGACGGCCGCCAGATGGCCTCGCAGGCCGGGTCGGTCCTGCTATGGAGTCGGCGGATCGTTGAGAAGAATCGTGGCTGGAGGCGGTGGTGCCTGCTCAGCCGTCGGTTTGTTCGCCGACGAGGAATCCTTCGGCCCAGTGGGTTTGACCCACGGTGTACTCGTGCACGTGGAAGCCGTTGGGATGGTCCCTGAATCCGGGTAGAGTGCGCGCCTGCTCGATGCGTTGTTCCGCCCGTTGCTGGCTCCAGTACAGGCCGAGGAACGTGAAGCTGTCCTCGCTGTCGTCCCAGAAGAGCGGTTCGCTGTCTTCCATGAAGTCGACGGTGGTGGGCGCACCCGGCTCGTCCGCGAAGTGATGCCTGTGCACCAGGAGGTAGAGCGTCCGGTCCATCAGTCTCGCCTAAGCCCTTCGGGGTGCACCGTGACGAACCCCTGGTTCCACAGATCCTCGTCCACCGTCACGGGTGCGATCTCGAAACAATCAGGTTCGTCCCGGAACCCTGGAAGCTTCCTGGAGATCTCCCGCTGCCTCTCCGCGACTGCCTGGTCCGGGTAGATGCCGATGATCCTCCACTCCTCCTCGTCCAGGTGGATGGTGCCGTCCGCATCGAGATGGATGACCCGTTCGTCCTGCTCCACCGCGAGATGGCGCGCGTGCCACAGGACATAGAGATCGCCGTCAGGTTCGTGTTCGTCTGTCATCGCGGGAATTCTCCCTTGCTGGTGTGACGCTCGGGGGCGGCAGAGTTCGCGCCCCATATTGTGTCCGGCGGGTGATCAGAAACGCGAAGAGTGCTCCTGACCTGCAACGATGGGACTTGTCTAGGGTCCAGGTCGTCACAGGAAAGAAGCACTCTCCAGGTGAAGAAGCGTATCTGGTTCTACCCGCGTGTCCGTACCGAGGGCGATGGTCGCGGGGTGGTCTCCCAGGCCGGTGGTGTGCTGCTGGTCGAGACGATCCGCAAGACCGACCTGGACCAGGCGATAACGGCGGCGCTGGCACCATGGCGGAAGCCGAGGGCGGTGCACGATCCGGGGAAGATCCTGCTGGATGTGGCGCTCGCGGTCGCGCTGGGCGGTGACTGCCTGGCCGATGCCGGGATGCTGCGGGCCGAGCCAGCCGTGTTCGGGCCGGTGGCCTCCGATCCGACGGTCTCCCGACTGATCGACACTCTGGCCGCCTGCGGCGACACCGCCCTTCGAGCGATCCACGCTGCCCGGGCCGAAGTCCGTGAAAGAGTCTGGCGGTTGGCGGGCCGCAAGGCCCCGGACGCGGATGGGATGGTGACCGTCGACCTGGACGGGGTGCTGGTGATCACGCACTCCGACAAGCAGGATGCTGCCCCGACTTGGAAGAGGACCTACGGCCACCACCCGCTGGTGGCCTTCGTCGACCACCACGGCCCGGGCGGCACCGGGGAACCCGTCGCAGCCCTGCTCAGACCCGGCAACGCGGGCTCGAACACCGCCTCCGACCACATCACCACCACCCGCCTGGCGCTCACCCAGCTACCGAAAAAGTACCGGCGCGGGCGGCACCCACGACTTCGTCGCCTGGCTCGCGAAACGAGGCCGCTGGCTGTCGTACTCGGTCGGCATGGTGATCACCGACGCGATCCACCACCACGTGCTGAAGGCCCCCGCATCGGCCTGGACACCGGCCGTCGAGGCGGACGGCGACATCCGTGACGGAGCCTGGGTCGCCGAACTCACCGGCGATGTCCTGGCCGGCTGGCCGACAGGTATGCGGCTCATCGTCCGCAAGGAAAGACCCCACCCCGGGGCCCAATTGAGGCTCACCGACGCGGACGGCATGCGGCTCACGTGCTTCGCGACGAACACTACCGACCTGCCGATCGCCGCACTCGAACTCCGCCACCGCCTGCGGGCCCGCGCGGAGGACCGCATCCGGGCCGCCCGGGCCACCGGCCTGCGCAACCTGCCCCTGCACGACACCGCCCAGAACCGCATCTGGCTGGAGATCGCGCAGATCGCGTTGGACCTGCTGGCCTGGATGCCCATGCTCGCCTTGACCGGCAAGGCCCGGCTCTGGGAACCCCGCCGCCTGCGGCTCCGCCTGTTCACCACGGCCGGACAGCTCGTCACCACCGGGCGCCGGCGGATCTTCTGCCTCGCGGCGCACTGGCCCTGGACCCACGAGATCACAGCAGCACTCGACCGGCTCGCTCAACTCCCCAACCCCGGCTGACCAGCCGTCCACCCGTCCCGACGACCAGCACCACCCCACCCGGAGCAGTGGAACCCGGCGCCCACCCGACGCGACACCCGGGCCGCCATGCCCGCCATCAGCCACCGAAGCAAAACGGTCCACCGACTCTGTCGGTGGACCGTCATGCAAGATCGAGGTTAGAGACAATACCAGTGACTTAAGGTTCCTGGCTGTTAGCGTGGCGTCCAGGAGGTGCCTAGATGCCACGCCCTGGGCAGGTCAAGCCGGAGACGGATGAG
>NZ_JBHYMK010000056.1:0-51636 GCF_042743065.1 Streptomyces sp. NPDC058872 | reverse complement strand
GAAGCTAAGCCTTTCAGCGCCGATGGTACTGCAGGGGGGACCCTGTGGGAGAGTAGGACACCGCCGAACAAATTTTAGCCTCAGCCCCTGGACCTAGTCCGGGGGCTGAGGCATTTTTGCGTTCATGTGCGTTTCCACCGCGCCGGCAGAATTCACCGGCACCACCCTCTACGCAGGACGGCTCACCCATCCCGAGCACGGGCTGATCCACGTCCTCGGCTACCAGAACACCGCCGTGAGCCACGCGAGCGGCCCGAACGCGATGCTGCTGCACCTTCCTGCGGTCGAGATGACGCCCGACAACTTCCTGTCCGTCGGACGGGAGCACGACCTCCTGGAACGGATGGTGGAAGCCGTCAGACCGACGGCAGCCTCCGCGGACGAGGACGGCCCCGCCTGGATGGGCGAGGCCGATGCGCCCGTCGTGCACGTCTTCCAGCACGACGTCTACACCGTCGTCCTGGCCAGCGAACCGACCCTCGTGCCTGCCGCGCTCGCCCGCGTTCCGTGGCCCCAGCGGCCCGCGCTGTCACCGGAGTTGTTCGCGTTCTACGCGGAGAAGTACCCGGGACACGCCATGGCCGTCTGCTGCTTCGACACCGCTCAGGCCGCACGGGCCAAACCCCTCCTCCTCTGGTACGAGCCGCTGGACCCCGACCGACTGTGCCTGCCGGCGCTCGACTGCCACACCGGTGGGGTGCCCCCGCTCGACGCGGACGTGGCCACGGACCACTGGGTGGTCTACGGCACGGACGAGGCGCCCGAGGGGTGGGGCGTGCCCGTCCCCGACCGGAAGCGGATGCGGCACGAACTCCGCTCCTTCCTGCCGGACCGGATCATGGGGGAGTACTACGGGGAGCCGATGCCCAACGGGGACTTCGTGCTGCGGCACGAGGACCTCTTGGCGGGCGACCTGGCACGAGTACGGCGCGTGGGACCCCCGTAGGGTGAGGCGCATGCGCTATGACGTGGTCATCTTCGACAACGACGGTGTGCTCGTCGACAGCGAGCCGATCTCCAACCGGTTGCTCGCCGCGTACCTCACGGAGCTCGGGCACCCCACCACCTTCGAGGAGTCGGTGCGCGACTTCATGGGCTCCGCGATGCACCGCATCCACGACCTGGTCGAGGAGCGGAGCGGCCAGCGGCTGCCGGTGGACTTCGACGCGGTCTTCCACGCACGGGTCTTCGCCGCGTTCGAACGGGAACTGGAGGCCGTCGACGGGGCGGAGGCGGTGCTCAAGGAGCTGGCCGCGGCCGGCGTCCCGTACTGCGTCGCCTCCTCGGGCAGTCACGAGCGGATCCGGGTGGGGCACCGGAAGACCGGGCTCGACGGCTGCTTCCGGGAGGGGACCGTCTTCAGCGCCGAGGACGTCGGCCGGGGCAAGCCGGCGCCGGACCTGTTCCTCCACGCGGCCGCGCGGATGGGGGTGGCGCCCGAGCGGTGCGTGGTGGTCGAGGACAGCGCGCTCGGGGTCCGGGCCGCGGTGGCCGCGGGGATGGACGCGTACGGCTTCACCGCGATGACGCCGGCGAGCAAGCTCACCGGTGCCAAGGGCTTCTTCAGCAGGATGACCGAGCTCCCCGCGACTCTCGGGTTGTGATCCATCTACCCATCGGTAGTTTCCGGCCCTACGCTGTGCCGCCATGACGGATGCGCGGTTGCGGCGTGGGCGGGGATCCCTGGCGGTCAGTTTCTTCGTGCAGGGGGTCACCTTCGCCCTGCTCGTGACCCGAATACCGGCGATCCAGGACCAGTACGGGATCTCCGACGGACTGCTGCCGGCCTTCCTGGCCGCAGTGCCGGTCCTGGCGGGGATCGCGAGCGTGGTGACGGAGAAGCTCGTCGCCCGGGTGGGGCCGGCGCTGGTGTTGCGGTGGGCCCAGCCCCTCGTGCTGCTGGCACTGCTGTCCGTGGGCGCCGGGTCGGAGCTCTGGCAGGCTGCCGTGGCCCTGGGGCTCTTCGGGTTGGCGGTGGGGGCGCTCGATGCCTCCATGAACATGTTGGGGGTCAGCCTCCAGCGGGCGTACGGGCGGAGCATCATGCTCGGCTTCCACGCCGCGTACAGCCTCGGGGGGATCGCGGGGGCGTCACTGGCCTGGGTGGGGGCGCACTGGCACCTGCCGCTCTTCGTGTCGTACCTGCCGGTGGTGCTGGTGCTGTTGCCCGTCGCGTTCGTCGGGAGCCGGTGGTACGTCGTCGACGGGGGGCGGCCGGCGGAGGCGGAGGACGGCGAGAGGGGGAGCGGAATCGCCTTCAGGCTCCTGCTGCCGCTCTGCCTGGTGATGACCTTCGCCTACATCGGTGACTCCACCGTCTCCAACTGGAGCGCCAAGTACCTCCAGGACGTGCTGGGCAGCTCGGAGGAGATGGCGACCGTGCCCTACAACGCGTACATGGTGACGACGCTGTTCGGGCGGGCCGTCGGGGACTTCGGGGTGCGTCGGCTGGGGGCTGCCGTCGTCGTCCGGGCGGGGGCGGTGCTCGCGGCCCTCGGGTTCGCCCTGGTCGCGGTGGCGCCGGGGGCGTGGTCGGGCATCGCGGGGTTCACCGTCCTGGGGCTCGGCCTGAGCGTGATCGTGCCGCAGACCTTCGCGGCGGCCGGGCGGCTGTTCCCGACGGCGAGCGATGCGGCCGTGGCGCGGCTCAACGTCTTCAACTACGTCGGTTTCCTGGTCGGTTCGCCGTTGGTGGGGGCGCTGGGGGACGCGTGGAGCTATCGGTGGGCCATGGCGGTGCCCATGGTGCTGGTCCTGGTGACGGTGGCGTATGCCACGTCGTTCGGTCCGCGGGCGGCCCGATACGGTGGCGGGCATGAGCGGCCGCGCACTGTTGATGTGGGATGAAGCTGTCACGCAGTACGACTTCGGGTCCGAGCACCCGATGGATCCGGTGCGACTCGCGCTGACGATGTCGTTGGTGCGGGCCTACGGGCTCGACCGGGCGGTGGACGTGGTGGCGGCGAAGCCGGCCGGGGACTCGACCCTGCGGCTCGTGCACCGCGAGGACTACGTGGAGGCGGTGCGGGCCGCCTCGGCGGATCCCCGTCATGCGGACCAGGCGTACGGGCTGGGGACGGTCGACGATCCGGCGTTCGCCGGGATGCACGAGGTGTCGGCGCTGATCGCCGGGCAGTCGGTGGGCGCGGCGGAAGCGCTGTGGCGCGGGGAGGCCGGACACGCGGTGAACTTCGCCGGTGGACTGCACCACGCGATGCCGGGGGCGGCCTCGGGCTTCTGCATCTACAACGACGCCTCGCTGGCCATCGCCCGACTGCTGGAGCTGGGGGCGGAGCGGGTCGCCTACGTGGACGTGGACGTGCACCACGGCGATGGCGTGCAGGCGGCGTTCTGGGAGGACCCGCGGGTCCTGACGGTCTCGCTGCACGAGCATCCGCGGACCTTGTTCCCGCAGACGGGGTGGCCGGAGGAGACGGGGGCGGCGGGGGCCGGAGAGGGCGGCGCCGTGAACGTGGCGCTGCCGGCCGGCACGGGGGACGCGGGGTGGCTGCGGGCCTTCCACGCGGTCGTACCGGAGCTGCTCGCGGACTTCCGGCCGCAGGTCTTGGTGACGCAGCACGGGGCGGACACGCACTTCGAGGACCCGCTGGCGCACCTGGCGGTCTCGCTGGACGCGCAGCGGGCGGTGCAGGAGGCGTGTCACGAGCTCGCGCACGAGCACGCGGAGGGGCGCTGGCTGGCCCTGGGCGGCGGCGGGTACGCGGTGGTGGACGTCGTGCCGCGGTCGTGGACGCACCTGGTGGGGATCGCGGCGCACGCTCCGGTGGATCCCGAGTCGGTGATCCCGGGGTCGTGGCGGGACGAGGTGTACGCGCGGACCCGACAGCTGGGGCCGGCGCGGATGACGGACGGGCGGTGGCCGGTGGACTTCCGGGACTGGGCCGAGGGGTACGACCCGGCGGACCGGCTCGACCAGGCGGTGCTCGCGACGCGGAGGGCGGCCTTCCCGTTGCGGGGCCTGTTGCCCTGAGCGCGCGGTGCGCGGGCCCCGGCCGCGGGGGCGCGGCGCGGGAACGTGCGCGTGGGTGTTACGCCGACGGTGGGGTGTCCGGGGGGTTTGGATCCCCGGGCGGCGGCGTTCCGGCAGCATCGGGTGGGTGTTGAGTACCAGGGCGTTGCGGGCGCATCTGTTGGCGGCGGGGCTGGCGGGGACGGTGGCCACCTCGCGGGAGGAGAACCTGCGGAGCTATCGGCTCTTCGCCGCTCGTGATCCGCGGGTGTTGCTCGGCCTCGATCCCGCCTGGGGGTGGGACGAGGCCGGTTTGTTGCGGTTGATGGCCGACAAGTGCGGGGTGTCGGGGGACCCGGCGCACCGGTCGGGGGCGGACGTCATCGACCCGGAGCGCACGGTGAGGGGGCTCGACGCCTTTGCCGCGCGCTTGGGCGCGGCGGCGGCGCGGCGGGTTCCGGTGCTCCTGGGGACGGGACATCCACACCGTCTGCTCGGTTTCTACGCTGCTCTGGCAGACGCCCTGTCGGCGGCGGGATGTCTTGTCCTCACCCCGGCGCAGGGGAGATGTGTCGACATAACGACCCGGTTCGGCGTACGCACCCACCTCCTCGACTACGTACGGGGGGTCGCACTGGTGCGGGAACCGGGGGTGCCGAGTGGGGGGCGCGTACGGGGGGCGCATTCACATTCGCCACTGCCGGTCAGGGCCGCTCTGGAGACCGCGGCCGCGTGCGGAGGGCTGCTGCCGGAGCTCGTGGTGGGGGACCACGGATGGGTCTGCGGGGCAGGTCAGCTGGGCATTGAGGCCATTGGCCTGGCCGATACGGATGATCCCGCACTGTTCGTGGGCGAGGCGGAGGGACAGGTGGCGGTGGCCGTTCCGCTTGACGACGGCATGTGCTCCGCCTCGTACCTCCCGCTGACGAGCTATGTACTCAATCGAGCGCGTCTGTCACGGTAAACGGCCGATGGCAACTCCTCTTCCCCACTCGTACCACACGCCCCTAGTCTGGAGAGTGAGCGCTCGGCGACGAAGAGTCACCGGAGGGGAAGCCGGTGGGCGTCGCGGCGGAAGGTACAGGTGGGTCATGGCTGCTGGCGATCGACCTCTCAACGAGGTCAAGTTTCTGACCGTGGCGGAAGTCGCCTCGGTGATGCGCGTGTCGAAGATGACCGTGTACCGCTTGGTGCACAGCGGTCATCTGCCGGCGATCCGGGTGGGCAGGTCCTTCCGGGTGCCGGAACAGGCGGTGCACGAGTACCTGCGGGAGTCCTTCGTGGGGGTCGGGACCGCGTAGCGGGCGCGCGGCGACGGAGCCGGGAGGGCCCTTGTTCGGCCCTCGGATTACGACCGGGGTCCTCGGGACGGTAGGCTAGGCCGACGTAGGTCGTGTGGGCCCAGACGCCCCGCACCGATCCCCGCCGAGGCGGGGATGTTCCGAGAAGTGAGCGAGGGTAGTCGTGGGCTCTGTTATCAAGAAGCGGCGCAAGCGGATGGCGAAGAAGAAGCACCGCAAGCTGCTCAAGCGCACGCGCGTTCAGCGTCGCAACAAGAAGTAAGGCGACAGCTGCACCGCAGCATTTCGTGCGTCAAGCGTGGCCCTTCACCGTTCGCGGTGAAGGGCCACGCTTTTATCGCGCCGAAACGTCGAGACGCTACGGTGACACCGACGGAAGACGGACGGAAGGCGCTGATCTTGGGCAAGGTCGTGCTCGTCACGGGAGCGGCCCGACAGCTGGGAGGCCGTTTCGTGCGGCGGATCCAGCGGGACCCGGAAGTGGAGCGGGTGATCGCGGTGGACGCGGTCGAACCGACGCACCAGCTCGGCGCCGCGGAGTTCGTACGGGCGGACATCCGCCGGCCCGAGATCGCCAAGGTCCTCGCCGAGCACGACGTCGACACGGTGGTCCACCTGGACGTCACCGGCACGGCGCTCGGTGGCGGCGGCCGGACGTCGGTCAAGGAGACCAACGTCATCGGCACCATGCAGCTCCTCGGTGCCTGCCAGAAGTCGCCGCGGATACGGCGGCTGGTGATCAAGTCCAGTACGAACGTCTACGGTTCCGCACCCAGGGACCCGGCCGTCTTCACCGAGACCACGCCCGCGAAGGCCCTGCCGAGCGGAGGCTTCGCCAAGGACGCCGTCGAGGTCGAGGGGTACGTCCGGGGCTTCGCCCGCCGGCGGCCGGACGTGGCGGTGTGCGTGCTGCGGTTCGCGAACATCCTCGGCCCCCGGGTCGACTCCCCGCTCGCCGAGTACCTCTCGCTTCCGGTGCTGCCGACCGTCCTGGGCTACGACCCGCGGCTGCAGTTCGTCCACGAGGACGACGTGGTCGAGGTGCTGCGCCTGGCGGCGCACGAGCCCCGTAGGGCGACCCTGAACAGCGGCACCTTCAACGTGGCCGGAGACGGCGTGCTGTTGCTCTCCCAGTGCGCACGGCGGCTGGGGCGCCCGACGGTGCCGGTGCTGCTGCCCGCGGTCACCTGGGTGGGAACGGCGCTGCGCACGGTCGGCATCACCGACTTCGCTCCCGAACAGATCCGGCTGCTCACCCACGGCCGGGTCGTCTCGACCGTGCAGATGCGGGAGGTCCTGGGGTTCTCGCCGCGCTACTCCACGGCGGAGGCGCTCGCGGACTTCGCGCGGCACCGGGGGCCGGGACTGCTGCCGCCCGAGCGGCTCGCCGGGGTGGTGGACCGGCTCGCCGGGAGCACCGCCCCGACCGGGGACGCCTCCGCTGCGTCCCCTCCTTCTTCGACAGCACTTTCCACAGTCCACGACGGCGCCTGAGGAGACCCGACTGCGATGGCGGACGCCAAGGTCATTCCGTTCGATGACGACCGTTCGCGGTCCCGCCGCCGGGCCGCCCGGGCCGACGGCGAGTCGGCGGCCGTACGTGCCCTGCCCGGGTCCGTACGGACGCCCGAGGACGCCTCCGAGGAGCCCGGGGCCGCCCACCGGGCGCCGGCGGAGCCCGAGGCGCCACCGGCCGCGGGGAACGGCTGGGAGCGACGGCTCGCGGGCGGCCTCGCGTTCCTGCGGCGGCGGATCACCGGTGAGTACGAGGTCGACGAGTTCGGCTACGACGAAGAGCTCACCGATCAGGTCCTGATGTCGCTGCTGCGTCCGCTGTACGAGAAGTACTTCCGGGTGGAGGTGAAGGGCATCGAGAACGTCCCCGCCGACGGCGGGGCGTTGATCGTCGCCAACCACTCCGGGACCCTGCCCCTGGACGGGCTGATGATGCAGGTCGCCGTCCACGACCGGCATCCGGCCGGGCGGCACCTGCGGTTGCTCGCGGCGGACCTGGTCTTCGTCCTGCCGGTCGTCAACGAGTTGGCCCGCAAGGCGGGGCACACGCTGGCCTGTGCGGAGGACGCGGAGCAGCTGCTGCGCGCCGGCGAGATCGTCGGGGTGATGCCGGAGGGCTTCAAGGGGATCGGGAAGCCCTTCGGCGAGCGGTACAAGCTCCAGCGCTTCGGGCGCGGCGGTTTCGTGTCGACGGCGCTGCGGGCCGGGGTGCCGATCGTGCCCTGCTCGATCGTCGGGGCGGAGGAGATATACCCGATGCTCGGGAACGCCAGGACCCTGGCGCGGGTGCTGGGCCTTCCGTACTTCCCGATCACCCCGACCTTCCCCTGGCTGGGGCCGCTCGGCGCGCTGCCGTTGCCGACGAAGTGGACGATCCAGTTCGGTGAGCCCATTCCGACGGATTCCTACGCGCCGGAGGCGGTGGAGGACCCGATGCTGATGTTCAACCTGACGGACCAGGTGCGGGAGGAGATCCAGCACACCTTGTACAAGCTCCTGGTGCAGCGGCGGTCGGTGTTCTTCTGACCGCCGCCGCGCCGGGCACGTGAGCGCTGCCGTCCCGGGCATGGAAAGAGGGGCGCCCCCCGTCCGTGGGGGCGCCCCTCCTCCTTGCTAGCGAGCGTCCTCGCTGTCGATGCCGAGACCTGGCAGCAGGCCCGGCAGGAGTGGCGGAATGGTCACGTCAGGTGCGTCCGAGCCCGACTGGCCGTCCGTCGATGTCGTCGATGTGCCGGTCGGGGACGGGGCGAGCAACCCTCCGGTGCTGCCGAGCAGGCCGTCGTCCTCGGGGGAGTCGGTGCCGGCGTCCGCGTTCGGTGCGGCTCCCGTGCTCGAACCGGACGGATTCGGCGCGGGGGAGGCACCCGTGGAGGGCGCGTCCTGGGAGGACTGCGGACGCTGGGCATCGGCGCCCCCGGTGTCCTGCGGAGGACTGGTCCTGCCGCGGGGGCCTTCGGAGCCGACCGCTCCCTTCTCGGGGATCCGGGGGAGGACCGACTGGAGCGGCTCGACGTCTTCGTCTATGGCGTCGAAGACGTCCGTCACCTGGCTGCCGACGTCCGAGAGTTGGACGGGGAGCCGGTCGCGCAGGCCGTTCCAGGTGTTCCGGTGGGACTGGGCGAAGGAGTTCAGCCGGGCCATCGGACCGATCTCGCCGTCCTGGTCGTAGGCCTGTCGGAGCAGTCGGTGCCCCTCGCTGGCGTCGTGCTTCACTCCGCTCAGGACGCGGCGGATCTCGGTGAGGGACTCGTGGTCGAGGTCCCCGGCACGACCGCGCTCCATGAGCCTGCGGGCCTCGCTGAGGCGGGTGGAGGCCTGGTCGAGGTAGATGCCGCCGCGGTCCGCGTCGTCGTCCGCCATGCCCAGCTTGATGTCCTCCATGCCCCGCTTGAGCCCGTAGAGCGAGTCACCGGGCAGGGCGTCGGAACTGGCAGCGGCGACCCCGCCGAAGGCGCCCGCCGCCACACCGACCGTGAGGCCGCCGGCGGCGAGGCCCTTGGTCCAGCGGGAGCGGGGGCGGAGCTTCCGGAGGGGGGACGCCCGGTGGGTCCCCTTGGTGGCGGACGTCCGCTGCTCCGGCACCATAGGGCCCGCTGTCGCGCCGCCCTCCATGAGCATCGCTTCCATGGCGGCGACCAGCTGCGCTCGCTGCACCACCTTGACCTCGGGGTCGAGCTGTGGCTTCGGCAAGCCGCCGAGGCCGTTCGCCAAGGCCAACAGTCGATCCGGTTCGGCCGGTTCGGCCGTCGCCGGCGGGGTCTCGGACCATTCGGCCGCCGCGCCCTCGGACGCCCGGTCCTCCAGGGCTTGGGCGAAGGCGTTCGCCCGCCGGTGCGCCGATACGTTCGCGATCACTGGCGGCACCTCCTCTCGTCATGACGGTCGACTCCCCGGGGTGTCCGGAAGGTTGCACGCCTTGAGCACATCCACACGAAAGAGTGAGTGGCTGTGGACATGGCGTGACCACAGGGAGCCTGCATCCCGCACAACGAGCGGCGCGGCACTTGGGTTACGCGCGAAAGATGATCGGACCAGTGCGTCATCGAGTCGTCACCGACTGTGAGTTGGGTGGAGGTTGTGGGATGTGGGGGGTGGGGCGGGAGAACGCGTGTGGGGGGCGCGGAGCGGTCAGCGGGCGTCGTCCGGGAGGAGGCGGGCCAGGGTGCGGACGGCCCGGTACTGGAGGGTCTTGATGGCGCCCTCGTTCTTGCCCATGACCCGGGCGGTCTCGGCGACCGAGAGTCCCTGGAGGAAGCGCAGGGTCACGCACTCCTGCTGCTGGGGGTTGAGGCGGCGGACCGCGTCGAGGAGGGCGGCGTTGGAGAGGGACTCCAGGACCGAGTCCTCGGGGCTGCGCTCGACCTCGTTGGCGTCGAGCATCTCGCCGGTCGTCACTTCGAGGCGGAAGCGGCTCGACTTGAAGTGGTCGGCGACCAGGTTCCGGGCGATGGTGACGAGCCAGGCGCCGAAGTCCCGGCCCTGCCAGGTGAAGGTGGAGATCCGGCGGAGGGCGCGCAGGAACGTCTCACTGGTGAGGTCCTCCGCGGTCGCCTTCCCGCCGACGCGGTAGTAGATGTAGCGGTAGACCGTGTCGCTGTACTGGTCGTACAGGCGGCCGAAGGCCTCGGCCTCGCCGGCCTGGGCGCGCTCGACGAGGTCCATCATGCGGGCGCTGTCGCTGTCCGCGGCGGGGCGGCGGGCGGTGGTCGAGGTTCCGGAGCGGGTGCCCCGTCTGCTCACGGCGGCACCGCCGTCGGCCAGGACATAGCAAGGGCCGACGGGTGCCGGGGTGGCGAAGGCGAAGGCGGGGACGGGGCCGGCGTACGCGGTGGGGACGAAGCCGCGCAAGTGGTCGAGGACCGTTGCGCGCAGCGTAGCCAGGCCCGAGGTGTCAACCCCGACGTGTGGGTACACGGGACTCCCAGAGGCAGAGCTTCCATCACGTTCAGTACAGGACCATTCACCCGTCGTGGCGACGTGAGGGGTCCTTTGTGCGTCTGAGGAGAATAACGCTTCGTACAGGCAGCACTACACCCAGTTGCTCAAATCACCGGTTAGGTCGCATCGGTCGCTGCTTGTAGTCGTTTTAAGTCGCGCTTGGTGATCGGCTATTGATCGTTTCGCTTTCGACTGTGACTGTGCGGGGGATGTGTTGTGCTCAAGTGGGGAGTCGGGGAGTGACCGGAGCCGCTGTGGGGTAAGAAGGCCGGAATGCCTGCGAGTCGACGTGTGCGGAGCTGTTCGACCACGGACGGGTGAGTGGTCGCGGTCCGGGGTTGTCGCAGGCGGTCGCAGCCGAAACGTATCGGCAGGACGGCCGCACTCGGTCGGGCGTCCGGGTCCCGCGCTTCCGGGACGTCGCGCCCGGTCTCCGCGCCTCCGGGACGTCGCGCCCGGTCCCCGCGCCTCCGGGACGTCAGTGCCGGCGGCGGTGCAGGGCGACGGCGGCGGCGGTGCCGCCGGCCAGCGCGCCGAGCCCCGCGGCGGCGGGGATGCCGACCTTGGCCGCCTTGCGGCCGGTCCGGTAGTCGCGCAGCCGCCAGTCCCGGTCCCTCGCGTGCTTGCGCAGCTTGGTGTCCGGGTTGATCGCGTACGGGTGCCCCACCAGCGACAGCATCGGGATGTCGTTGTGCGAGTCGCTGTAGGCGGCGCAACGACCCAGGTCGAGGCCCTCGGCGGTGGCGAGGGCCCGGACGGCTTCGGCCTTGGCCGGCCCGTGCAGGGGTTCGCCCACCAGCTTGCCCGTGTAGACGCCGTCGACGGACTCGGCGACGGTGCCGAGCGCGCCGGTCAGGCCGAGCCGGCGGGCGATGATGGTGGCCGTCTCCACCGGGGCGGCCGTGACCAGCCAGACCTTCTGGCCCGCGTCCAGGTGCGCCTGGGCGAGGCCGCGGGTGCCGGGCCAGATGCGGTCGGCCATGTACTCGTCGTAGATCTCCTCGCCGATCGACATCAGTTCGGAGACGCGGTGGCCCTTGACGATGGACAGGGCGCTGTCGCGGGCGTCCTGCATGTGGTCCGGGTCCTCGACGCCGGCGAGCCGGAACCAGGCCTGCTGCCAGGCGAAGCGGGCGAGCTCGCGGCGCTGGAAGAACTTCCGCTTGTACAGGCCGCGACCGAAGTGGAAGATCGCGGCGCCCTGCATCACGGTGTTGTCGAGGTCGAAGAACGCGGCCGCACGCACATCGCCGACGACCGGGAACTCGGGCTCGGAGAGCTCGGTTTCGGTGGCGGCGGACTCCTCGCGCTCCTGCTCCAGTTGGAGAGAGGACTTGCGTGCTGCCTCGGCAGCGGCCTCGCCTGCCAGGACGCTGCGCGCGGTTGCGGAGCGCCTACGGGGGGTGAGCCATCCCAGAGCGGCCATGCCGTTGAGCATAGCCAGTCTGTTCGGTACTTCCCGACTTGTGGGGATGCCGTGGTGTGAACAGTCGGCGCCGAGCGTGTCGCCGGGGTTACCGGGCCGCGCAGAATGGACGACATGTTCGGACGCGCGAAGAAGAAGGACGGCGGGGCGGGGCGGGAGCCCGGGGCCCGTCTGGTGACGCTGATCGGCAAGCCGGGGTGCCACCTCTGCGACGACGCCCGGGGGGTGATCGCCGCCGTGTGTGCGGAGACCGGGGCGTCTTGGGAGGAGAAGGACATCACCCGTGACGAGGAACTCCACCGGGCGTACTGGGAGCAGATTCCCGTGGTCCTCGTCGACGGGGAGCAGCACACCTTCTGGCGCGTGGACGCCGGGCGGCTCCGGCGGGCGCTGGATGCGTGACCGAAAGGCGGCTGTCGGCGCGGGTGTTTTCTTGTATTTCGGGGGTGGGGAGGTGAGGGGAGTGCGTGGCTTTGCCCCCTTCGAAATTCCAACGCATTGACGTGCTCCGCGGTTCCGTGACGACGCGAACCGGCCGCGTGACCCCGGTCACTTTGGCCGGACAAAACGGACACCATCTTTGTGCACGCGTTCACAAAGACATAGCCTGCATTCGACGGGGCGGTCTTGGGACGCATGGCCGCCTACAGCCCCGCTCATCCCGCAGGAGCACCGTGGCAACTGGCCGAACTCACCGACCGGCGACCCGTAGCCGAGGAATTCCCGAGGCCACCGTCGCCCGCCTTCCGCTGTATTTGCGCGCCCTCACCGCGCTTTCGGAGCGTTCCGTACCCACGGTCTCCTCCGAGGAGCTCGCTGCCGCCGCGGGGGTCAACTCCGCCAAGCTGCGCAAGGACTTCAGCTACCTCGGCTCGTACGGCACCCGCGGTGTCGGCTACGACGTCGAGTACCTCGTCTACCAGATCTCCCGCGAGTTGGGACTCACCCAGGACTGGCCCGTCGTCATCGTCGGCATCGGCAACCTCGGTGCGGCCCTCGCCGGCTACGGCGGGTTCGCCTCCCGAGGCTTCCGCGTCGCCGCGCTGATCGACGCCGATCCCGCCATGACCGGCAAGCCGGTCGCCGGGATCCCCGTCCAGCACAGCGATGACCTGGAGAAGATCATCAGTGAGGACGGCGTCTCCATCGGGGTCATCGCGACCCCGGCCGGCGTCGCCCAGCAGGTCTGCGACCGTCTGGTGGCGGCCGGCGTCACCTCCATCCTGAACTTCGCCCCGACCGTGCTCTCCGTGCCCGACGGCGTCGACGTGCGCAAGGTCGACCTCTCCATCGAACTGCAGATCCTCGCCTTCCACGAGCAGCGCAAGGCCGGCGAGGAACCGAGCGTCGAGGACCTCCCCGCCGCGGGTGCCGGGGCGGAGCAGGCCGCGGCCCCGGTCCCGCCGGCGCCCCGCACCACCAGTGGCGACGGCAGCCGCAAGGGACCGGACGGAGACGTGCCCGCGGTGATGCCGGCATGAGCCTCCTCGTCGTCGGACTGAGCCACCGCAGCGCCCCGGTCTCCATCCTGGAGCGGGCCTCGCTGTCGGCGGACACCCAGGCCAAACTGCTCCAGGACACCCTCGCCGCCGAACCGGCGACCGAGGGAACCGTCCTGGCCACCTGCAACCGCATCGAGCTCTACGCCGACGTGGACAAGTTCCACGCCGGTGTCGCCGAGCTGTCCACGCTCCTCGCGCAGCACAGCGGCATCGGTCTGGACGAGCTCACCCCCTACCTCTACGTGCACTACGAGGACCGGGCCGTCCACCACCTCTTCTCGGTGGCCTGCGGGCTGGACTCCATGGTCGTGGGCGAGGGCCAGATCCTCGGCCAGATCAAGGACGCCCTCGCCCTCGGCCAGGACCTCCACACCGCCGGCCGTCTCCTCAACGACCTGTTCCAGCAGGCGCTGCGGGTCGGCAAGCGCGCGCACAGCGAGACCGGGATCGACCGGGCGGGACAGTCGCTCGTCACCTTCGGCCTGGAGCAGCTCGCGCAGGGCGCCGACGTCGAGACCTGGGCCACGGGCAAGAAGGCGCTCGTCATCGGGGCCGGCTCCATGTCCTCCCTGGCCGCCGCCACGCTCGCGCGCTCCGGGGTCTCCGAGGTCGTCATCGCCAACCGCACGCTGGCCCGCGCCGAGCGGCTCGCACAGATCCTCACCGAGCCCGGCGCCGGAACGGGAGTGGCCGCACGCGCGGCCGATATGGTTGCCGTCGGCGACGAACTGACACGTGCCGACGTCGTCATCTCCTGCACCGGCGCCACCGGGCTCGTCCTCACCGGCGAGGCCGTCGGGACCGCCGTGCAGGACCGCACGGCCCCGCTCTTCCTGCTCGACCTCGCCATGCCCCGCGACATCGACGCCGCCGCCCACCGCATCCCCGGTGTCCGGCTCGTCGACATCGAATCGCTCGCCGAGGCCTCCGCCGACGCGCCCATGGCGGCCGACGTCGACCAGGTGCGGGGGCTCGTCTCGGACGAGGTCGCCGCCTTCGGCGCCGCCCAGCGGGCCGCCCACATCACCCCGACCGTGGTCGCCCTGCGCACCATGGCGGCCGACGTGGTCGCCAGCGAGGTCGCCCGCCTCGAAGGCCGCCTCCCCGGCCTCGACGACAAGCAGCGCGCCGAGATCACCCAGACCGTGCGCCGCGTCGTCGACAAGCTCCTGCACGCGCCGACCGTGCGGGTCAAGCAGCTGGCCAGCGAGCCCGGCGGTGCCGGGTACGCGGACGCGCTGCGGACACTCTTCGACCTCGACCCGGAGACGGTGGCTTCCGTCAGCCGGGCCGACCTGAATGACGCCGACGTCAAGAACCGAGGGCGAGTATGACCGAGAGGGCACTGAGGCTCGGGACCAGGCGCAGCAAGCTCGCCATGGCCCAGTCCGGGCACGTGGCCGACGCGGTCCGGCAGCTGACCGGCCGGCCCGTCGAGCTCGTGGAGATCACGACGTACGGGGACACCTCCCGGGAGCACCTCGCGCAGATCGGCGGCACCGGCGTCTTCGTCGCCGCCCTCCGCGACGCGCTGCTCGCCGGCGAGGTCGACTTCGCCGTGCACTCCCTGAAGGACCTGCCGACCGCCCAGCACCCCGACCTGGTGCTGGCCGCGATCCCGACGCGCGAAGACCCGCGCGACGTGCTGATCGCGCGCGAGGGGCTGACGCTCGACCGGCTGCCCGCGGGCGCCCGCGTCGGCACCGGTTCCCCGCGGCGCATGGCCCAGCTCCACGCGCATGCGCGCAGCCACGGTCTGGAGCTCACCTGCGTCCCGATCCGCGGCAACGTCGACACCCGCGTCGGCTACGTCCGCAAGGGGGAGCTGGACGCGGTCGTGTTGGCCGCGGCCGGGCTCAACCGCATCGGCGGAACCGATGAGCTCCTCGACGGACTGACGGCCGAGCCGCTGCCCGTCGACACCGTGCTGCCCGCTCCCGGCCAGGGGGCCCTGGCCGTCGAATGCCTGGCGTCGAACACCGAACTCGTCGCCGCGCTCGCGCCGCTCGACGACCCGCGCACGCGGGCCGCCGTGACCGCCGAGCGATCCCTGCTCGCCGCCCTGGAGGCCGGCTGCTCCGCACCCGTGGGTGCGCTGGCCGACCTGCTGGCCGACGGCCCCGGTCACGGGCAGGTTGTCACCGAAATGCGCCTGCGCGGCGTCGTCGGCACCACCGACGGCTCGACGCTGGTGCAGCTGTCCACCACCGGACCCGTACCCACCTCGCACGACGAGGCCCTGGCGCTCGGACGCGAACTCGCGGACGAGATGCTCGCCAAGGGTGCGGCCGGTCTTATGGGGGAGCGAGCACTTTGAGCCCCACCAGCCCGACCACCAGCCCCCTGTCCCAGGCCTTCGCCGGCCACGGGCACGTCACGTTCCTCGGCGCAGGCCCGGGCGACCCCGGACTGCTGACCCTCAGGGCCGTCGAGGCCCTTGCGGGGGCGGACGTCCTGATCGCCGAGCCGGAGGTCCTCGAGGTCGTTCGCGGCCATGCGCGCGTGGGGGTGAGCACGCCGGAGCTGACGGTCGTTGACGAGGCGTCAACAGCCGCCGGCGTCCCCGTGTTGAGGGATGCGACCAATCTTGTCATGGAGGCCGCGAGGGGCGGCAAGCGGGTCGTCCGTGCGGTGACCGGCGACCCCGGACTCGACGGGAACGCCGGAGCCGAGATGCTCGCCTGCGCCGCCGAGGGCATCCCCTTCGAGGTCGTGCCCGGCGTCGCCACGGCCGTCGGCGTGCCCGCCTACGCCGGGGTGCCGCTGCGCGATGCACAGGGCACGGACGTCCGCTTCGTCGACGCCCGTACCGCCGACGAACGGTGCTGGGCCGAGGTCGGTGCCTCCGACGGCACCGTCGTCGTCTCAACCTCGCTGGACGCGGTGGCCGCTGCCGCCGGTGAGCTGGTGGCGGCCGGCCGTAAGCCGGACACCCCGCTCACCGTCACCATCGCGGGTACGACCACCCGCCAGCGCACCTGGAGCGCGACGCTGGGCACCATCGCCCAGGTCTTCAAGCAGGGCAAGGTCCTGCCCTCGCCCGAGGGGCACCGGCCGGTCATAGCCGTGGTCGGCGAGCGCAGCGCCCCGGCGCAGCGGGACCAGCTGTCGTGGTTCGAGTCGAAGCCCCTCTTCGGGTGGCGGGTCCTCGTGCCGCGCACCAAGGAACAGGCCGCGTCGCTCTCCGACCAGCTGCGTTCCTACGGCGCGGTGCCGCACGAGGTGCCGACGATCGCCGTCGAGCCGCCGCGCACCCCGCAGCAGATGGAGCGGGCGGTCAAGGGGCTCGTCACCGGCCGCTACGAGTGGATCGCCTTCACCTCGGTGAACGCGGTGAAGGCCGTGCGCGAGAAGTTCGAGGAGTACGGGCTCGACGCCCGCGCCTTCGCCGGCATCAAGGTCGCCGCCGTGGGCGAGCAGACCGCCGCCGCGCTGGTCGACTTCGGTGTGAAGCCGGACCTCGTGCCCAGCGGGGAGCAGTCCGCGGCGGGGCTCCTGGAGGACTGGCCGCCGTACGACCCGGTCTTCGACCCGATCGACCGCGTCTTCCTGCCGCGCGCCGACATCGCGACCGAGACCCTGGTCGCGGGGCTCATCGAGCTCGGGTGGGAGGTCGACGACGTCACCGCCTACCGGACCGTGCGGGCCTCGCCGCCGCCGGCGGACACCCGGGAGGCGATCAAGGGCGGCGGCTTCGACGCCGTGCTGTTCACGTCGTCGTCGACCGTGCGGAACCTGGTCGGCATCGCCGGCAAGCCGCACAACGTGACGGTGATCGCCTGCATCGGCCCCGCCACGGCCAAGACGGCCGAGGAGCACGGGCTGCGGGTGGACGTGCTCTCCCCGGAGCCGTCCGTCCACAAGCTCGCCGAGGCGCTGGCGGACTTCGGCACGCGGCGGCGGGAGGCGGCGCTGGAGGCCGGCGACCCGGTGACCCGGCCGAGCGAGCGGCGACCGGGTGCGCGGCGCCGCCGCACGACGTAGGGACGCCCTTCGGCGGGGTGCGGGTCCGGTTCGCGGGCCCGCACCCCGCCGCGTGGGGCCGGGACGTCCGGCCCTGAGGGGAGCGGGCGTCGCGCGGGTCCGGCGGGGCGCATGCCCACAGGACGTCGGTAAGGGCAGTCCGTCCGCGGGCGTAGCCTCGGACCCATGAACTCGTACGGATCCTTTCCCGGGGCGCGTCCGCGGCGCTTGCGGACCTCGCCCGCCATGCGCCGGATGGTTGCCGAGACGCGGCTGCACCCGGCCGACCTGATCCTGCCCGCGTTCGTGCGGGAGGGGATCACCGAGCCGGTGCCGATCGCCGCCATGCCGGGGGTCGTGCAGCACACCCGGGACACCCTGCGGAAGGCCGCCGTGGAGGCGCTGGAGGCCGGGGTCTCCGGGATCATGCTCTTCGGGGTGCCCGAGGACGCGAAGAAGGACGCGGCGGGGACGGCCGGCACCGACCCCGACGGCATCCTGCAGGTCGCCATCCGGGACGTGCGGGCGGAGGTCGGCGACGAGCTGATCGTCATGTCGGACCTGTGCCTCGACGAGTACACCGACCACGGCCACTGCGGCGTCCTGACCGAGGACGGCCGCGTCGACAACGACGCCACGCTGGAGCGGTACGCCGAGATGGCCCAGGTCCAGGCCGACGCCGGGGTCCACGTCGTCGGCCCCTCCGGGATGATGGACGGGCAGGTCGGGGTCGTCCGGGACGCCCTGGACACCATCGGCAAGGAGGACGTCTCGATCCTCGCGTACACCGCGAAGTACTCCTCCGCCTTCTACGGACCCTTCCGCGAGGCCGTCGGTTCGTCCCTCATGGGCGACCGCAAGACCTACCAGCAGGACCCGGCCAACCTCCGCGAGTCGATGCGCGAGCTGGCGCTCGACCTGGAGGAGGGCGCCGACATGGTGATGGTGAAGCCCGCGGGCCCGTACCTGGACGTGCTCGCCAAGGTCGCCGAGGCCGTGGACGTCCCCGTCGCCGCCTACCAGATCAGCGGTGAGTACGCGATGGTCGAGGCCGCCGCGGAGAAGGGGTGGATCGACCGGGACAAGGCGATCCTGGAGACCCTCACCGGCATCCGTCGGGCCGGCGCGCAGATGATCCTGACCTACTGGGCCACCGAAGTCGCGCAGAACCTGTCCGCCGGACGCTGAGCGGCCGCGCCGGGCGGACCCGGGCCCCGGCGGCGCCCGGTTCCGGCCGGCGCCCCGGGCGGGGCGAGTGGTGGGGCGGCACGGGGCGGCGCACCCTGGAGGGGTAGCCGACAGGTACCTCGGTGGAGGTGGTCCTCATGATGCACACGCTCGTCGGATGGCACGTGGAGATGGAGTTCCAGGAGGAGGGCGACCGGACGCGGGCCGCGGCCATGGTCCGGCTCTCCGACGGCACCGAGTTCCGGGCCCACGGCACCGCGAACCGACACCCCTCCGATCCCGAGCAGTTGAGGGTGGGCGAGGAGATCGCCGGTGCGCGGGCGCTGATGGACCTCGCTTCGCAGCTGCTCCAGAAGGCCCACACGGAGATCGACGAGGTGTCGGGCCGCACCTCGCACGCCATCCGCTGATGACGAAGCCCCCGGCACGGAACACCGTGTCGGGGGCTTCGTTCCGTCGGGCGGTCAGAGGCGCTCGGGCGTCCTGATGCCCAGCAGGGCCATGCCCTGGTGGAGCGTGCGGGCGGTCAGCTCGCACAGGAAGAGACGGTTCTCGACCTGCTCGGGGGTGTCCGCCTTCAGGACGGGGCACTCCGAGTAGAACGTCGTGTAGTGCGAGGCCAGCTGGTACAGGTACGCGGCCAGCTTGTGCGGGGCGTAGTCCGCGGCCGTCTCGGCGATCAGCTCGCCGAAGCCGTCCAGGTGCAGGCCGAGCGCCCGCTCGGAGGGCGCGAGGGCCAGTTCCCGGTGCGCGGCCGGCTCGGCGTCGCCCGCCTTGCGGAGGATCGACTGGATCCGGGCGTACGCGTACTGCAGGTACACCGAGGTGTCGCCGTTCAGCGAGACCATCTGGTCCAGGTCGAACTTGTAGTCGCGGGCCGCCGAGGTCGACAGGTCCGCGTACTTCACCGCGCCGATGCCGACCTGGGCACCGCGCTCGGTGATCTCTTCCTCCGTCAGGTCCTGGGCCTTCTCGCGGACCACGGACGAGGCGCGGTCGATCGCCTCGTCCAGCAGGTCCACCAGCCGGACCGTCTCGCCCTCACGGGTCTTGAACGGCTTCCCGTCCTTGCCGAGGACCGTGCCGAAGGCCAGCTGGACGGCCTTCACGTCGCCGTTCAGCCAGCCGGCCCGGCGGGCCGTCTCGAAGACCATCTTGAAGTGCAGCGACTGGCGGGCGTCCACCACGTACAGCAGGGACGTCGCCTTCAGGTTCTGCACCCGGTCGCGGATCGCGGACAGGTCCGTCGCCGCGTAGCCGAAGCCGCCGTCGGACTTCTGGACGATCAGCGGCGTCGGATTGCCGTCCGGGCCCTTCACGTCGTCGAAGAACACGCACAGCGCGCCCTCGGAGCGGACGGCGACGCCCGACTCCTCCAGCAGCCGGCAGGTCTCCGTCAGCATGTCGTTGTAGCCCGACTCGCCGACGACGTCGCCGTCCTGGATGTCCATGTCCAGCTTGTCGAAGACCGAGTAGAAGTAGATCTTCGACTCGTCGACGAACCGCTGCCAGAGCGCGAGCGTCTCCTCGTCACCGGCCTGCAGGTCCACCACCCGCGCACGGGCCCGGGTCTTGAACCCCTCGTCGGAGTCGAAGAGGGCGCGCGAGGCCTTGTAGAGCCGGTTCAGGTTCGACATGGCCTCTTCGCCGGAGACCTCGGCCTCCGAGGAGTGGTCCAGCTCGTGCGGGTGCTCGATCAGGTACTGGATGAGCATGCCGAACTGGGTGCCCCAGTCGCCGATGTGGTGGCGCCGGACCACCGTCTCGCCGGTGAACTCCAGGATCTCGACCATGGCGGCGCCGATCACGGCCGACCGGAGGTGCCCGACGTGCATCTCCTTGGCCACGTTCGGCTGGGCGTAGTCGATCACGGTCGTGCCCGCCGACTCGTTGAACGGCACGCCGAGGCGGGCGTCGGCGGCGCGGGCCGCGAGGGTGTCGATGATCGCGGCGTCGGTGACCGTGATGTTCAGGAAGCCGGGGCCGGAGACCTCGATCTCCTTCAGGACGTCGTTGGCCGGGATCGCCCCGACGACCTTGGTGGCCAGCTCGCGCGGGTTGCCCTTGAGTTGCTTGGCCAGCGCCAGGATGCCGTTCGCCTGGAAGTCGGCCCGGTCGCTTCGTCGCAGCAGCGGGTCGGCGGACGCGGCGTCCGGCAGCGCTGCCGAGAGGCCGTCCGCGAGGCGCTGCTGCACGGTCGAGGCGAGGGAGGGGACCGAGGCCATGAGCTTCCGTTCCGTTGGAGAGGTGTCCGGTGGTCTATTTCGCTTGTCAAGTGTCCCATGGGAGAGCAACGTGTTTTCTCCGCCCGCGGACGGCCGCGGGCGGTGGACAACCTCGGAGCGCGTCGTTCCGTCTGGGACAATGGCAGCCGTAGAGCTGTAAGGCTTCGAGGCATTCGAGGAAGAAGGACGTACCGACCGTGGCTCAGAGCAGCACCGAGACCGACTGGGTCTCCCGTTTCGCGGACGAGGTCATCGCCGAGTCGGAGCGACGTGCGCCTGGCAAACCGGTCGTCGTCGCGTCCGGTCTCTCGCCGTCCGGCCCGATCCACCTCGGCAACCTGCGCGAGGTCATGACCCCGCACCTGGTCGCCGATGAGATCCGTCGTCGTGGGCACGAGGTCCGGCACCTCATCTCCTGGGACGACTACGACCGCTACCGCAAGGTGCCGAACGGCATCGAGGGCATCGACGCGTCCTGGGCCGAGCACATCGGCAAGCCGCTGACCTCGGTCCCGGCCCCGGCCGGTTCGCCGCACCCCAACTGGGCCGAGCACTTCAAGGCCGCCATGGTCGAGTCGCTCGCCGAGCTGGGCGTCGAGTACGACCCGATCAGCCAGACCGAGCAGTACACCAGGGGCGCCTACCGCGAGCAGATCCTGCACGCGATGAGGCACCGCGGTGACATCGACGCCGTCCTCGACCAGTACCGGACGAAGAAGGCTCCGAAGAAGCAGTCCCAGAAGCCGGTCGACGAGGCCGAGCTGGAGGCCGCCGAGGGTTCGGGTGCGGCCGGCGAGGACGACGGCTCCGGCGGCGGTGCCGGCTACTTCCCGTACAAGCCCTACTGCGGGCAGTGCGAGAAGGACCTCACCACCGTCACCGGGTACGACGACGAGACCACCGAGCTCGGTTACACCTGCTCGGCCTGCGGCTTCGCCGAGACCGTCAAGCTCAGCGAGTTCAACCGCGGCAAGCTGGTGTGGAAGGTCGACTGGCCCATGCGCTGGGCCTACGAGGGCGTCATCTTCGAGCCCTCGGGCGTCGACCACTCCTCGCCCGGTTCGTCCTTCCAGGTCGGCGGGCAGATCGTCCGCATCTTCGACGGCGTCCAGCCCATCGGCCCCATGTACGCCTTCGTCGGCATCAGCGGCATGGCCAAGATGTCCTCCTCGAAGGGCGGCGTGCCCACCGCGGCCGACGCGCTGAAGATCATGGAGCCGCAGCTCCTGCGCTGGCTCTACGCCCGCCGCAGGCCCAACCAGTCCTTCAAGATCGCCTTCGACCAGGAGATCCAGCGGCTCTACGACGAGTGGGACAAGCTGGAGTCCAAGGTGGCCGACGGCAGCGTCCTCCCGGCCGATGCCGCCGCGCACGCCCGGGCCGCCCGCACCGCGGCCGGTGAGCTCCCGCGCACCCCGCGTCCGCTCCCGTACCGCACGCTCGCCTCCGTCGTCGACATCACCGCCGGCCACGACGAGCAGACCCTGCGGATCCTGACCGACCTCGATCCCGAGAACCCGGTCACCTCCCTCGACGAGGTCCGGCCGCGCCTGGACCGGGCCGAGAACTGGATCACCAACCAGGTCCCGGCCGAACAGCGCACCATCGTCCGCGAGGAGCCCGACACCGAGCTCCTCGGCACCCTGGACGAGGAGGGCCGCGAGTCCCTGCGGCTGCTGCTGGAGGGACTCGACGCGCACTGGTCGCTGGACGGGCTCACCACCCTCGTCTACGGCGTCCCGAAGGTCATGGCCGGTCTCGACCCCGAGGCCAAGCCGACGCCCGAACTGAAGCTCGCCCAGCGGGCCTTCTTCGCCCTGCTCTACAAGCTCCTGGTCAGCCGTGAGACCGGCCCGCGCCTGCCCACGCTGCTGCTCGCGGTCGGGGCGGACCGGGTGCGCAAGCTGCTCGGGGCCTGAGGCCGAGAAGAGGGCCGCCCCCGGATCTTCCGGGGGCGGCCCTCTTCGCCGTCCTTCCCCACCGTCCGGAGCCGTCGGACGCCGTGTTCCGGGCGTCGGGCTCGGCGCTCCGGGGTCGGGTTCCGAGCCTCGGGTTCCGGCCGGGATCAGGCGGTGTCGTGCTCGGCCATGGCTTCCTGGACGCGCTTCTGGACCTCCGGGATCAGCCCGTACAACAGGTCCGTGTCCGCGGCGGGGAACTCCTGCAGGCCGTAGTGCGCGGCCACCAGTTGCGCCAGCTCGGCGTTGCTCGGGAACTGGTCGTTGTCCTGCACGTACGACCACATGAGCTTGAAGACGTCCTCCTCGAACTCGTGCACGGGAGCCTGCGGCTCCTCGACGTACTCGGGATACGGGACGAACTCCTCCGGGCCCGACGGCGGAACGTCCTCCGGTCCCTGTGGCACCGGGACCGGCATGGGCTCCAGGCCCTCCACGATCTGCGGGTTGTACGTGCCCTCGTACGACTCGGGAGAGACGGTCTGGGCCGCGAACCACTGGCTCTCGTGGGTCACCGGGCCCGCGGTCGGCATGCCGGGCGGAGCCTCGGCACCCACCGGGGCCGGAGCCTGGGCACCCACCGGGGCCGGGACTCCGTCCCCGGCCGGGGACGGAGCCTGGGCCAGTGCCAGTTCTGCCGGCTGCTGGAGCTGCGGCGGTTGGGCGTGGGGCTGTGCCGGCAGCACCGCCGGCTCGATGCCGGCCGCCGCGAGGCCCGCCGGGGCCGTCTCCGCCAGCGGCACCCCGTACCGGGCGAGCCGCAGCGGCATCAGCGCCTCCACCGGGGCCTTGCGCCGCCAGCCCCGCCCGTAGCGCGCCTGCAGCCGGGCCTGGTAGATCAAACGTTCCTGCTCCAGCTTGATGACCTGCTCGTACGAACGCAGCTCCCACAGCTTCATCCGGCGCCACAGCCGGAACGTCGGCACCGGGGAGAGCAGCCAGCGGGTGATCCGGACGCCCTCCATGTGCTTGTCGGCCGTGATGTCCGCGATCCGGCCCACCGCGTGCCGCGCCGCCTCCACGGCCACCACGAACAGCACCGGGATCACCGCGTGCATGCCGACGCCCAGCGGGTCCGGCCAGGCAGCCGCACCGTTGAAGGCGATGGTGGCCGCCGTCAGCACCCAGGCGGTCTGGCGCAACAGCGGGAACGGGATCCGCAACCAGGTCAGCAGCAGGTCCAGGGCGAGCAGCACGCAGATGCCCGCGTCGATGCCGATCGGGAAGAAGTACGAGAAGGTGCCGAAGCCCTTCTGCAGGGCGAGTTCGCGCACGGCGGCGTACGAACCCGCGAAGCCGATCCCCGCGATGATCAGCGCACCGGCGATGACGAGGCCGATGAGTATTCGGTGTGTGCGTGTCAGCTGCATCGCGGCCACCCGCGATCCCCTCCCGTCATTCGACTACCGGCGCGCACAGAGTGGCACACATGTGCGGAGCCCGGCCCTCGGGGGAAGGCCGGGCTCCGCATGTGTGTAGCCATATGTGCCGTCGTGCGGCTAATTGTCCGTGGTCACTTGTTGGCCGTGACGACCGCGGCGACGGCCTCCTTGGCCGCCTTGACCGCACCGTCCGTGATGGACTTCTCCGACGGGGTGTCAGCGCCCGCGTAACCGGCGCCGTTGTACGAGAGCAGCACCAGCACATTGCCCGTCCGCGCCACGATCGACGCGTAGACGAAGTCCTCGTCGGTCTTGTGCAGCTGGTACACGACCGTCTGCGCCTCGTCGCCGATGCCCGTGGTCGTCGTCGTGCGCAGCTTCTTCGCGCCCGGGGTCCCCTGGACCTTCGCGATCTCCTTCGCCAGGTTCTGCTGCGCCCGCTCCTGGCCGCTGCCGAGCGTGACGTCGGAGTCGTAGCGGTAGAAGGACACGTCCAGCCAGCGGTACTGCGAGCCGTCCACGCCCTTGTCCTCCAGGCCGTTCCACGAACAGCCGCCGCGGCTGTTGAGGTCGCTGGAGGCGGCCGGCGTGCCGTTCTTCGTCCTGGCCTTGGGCACCAGCGACGCCGTCGTCTTCGCCGAGATCGCCTTGCAGACGTCCGGCAGCTTCGCGAACTTCGCCGGCTCGACCGTCTTCGTCGACTGGGACGGGGAGGGGGTGGCGGACGCCGACGCCGATGCGGAGGCCTTGTCCTGCCCCTCCTTCCCGTCGGAGTCCGAGGAGCAGCCGGCGGCGACGAGCATCACCGGGACGGCGGCGCAGGCGAGTATGCGGGTGAGGCGCGTTCGCGGAGCTGATCGCTGCATGGTTCCTTCAGTCGCTTGTCGTACGGTCCGGTCGGCGGTCCCGGTCGGCGGTCGGGGACACGGAGCGGCCACGGCCACGGCGACACGTTACGTGGTCGCCGTGTGCTCGCGGAGCGGAGTCGACCGGCTACTCCTCCAGTCGTTCGGCGAGCTTCCGGGCCAGGTTCCGGGCCCTTTCCTGCAGCTCCTGGCTGTCGGGGGCCCCGGCGGAACCCGTGGTCTGCTCCTGGTAGGAGACCGTCACGAGCACGTTCGATGTGCGGAACACCACGTGGACGAGCCGTTGCTGCCGGCTCGTGCCGACCGTGCTGAGGACGTCGTCGACGTACGCGACGTCCCCGAGGCCTTCGAGGACACGGGGTTCGAGGCCGGTCGCCGTCGTCGTGGCGGTCGGGTCGGCGGAGGGGACGTCGGCGCTCGGTGCCGTGCTCGACGGGGTGACCCCCGTCGCCGGCTGGCCCGAGGGGGAGGAGGAGCCGGTGGGGGTGGCTCCGGTGGCGGAGGCGTCCGTGGTGGCGGGCGGGGCCGTGGGGGGCAGCGGGATGCCCGCCGCGAGTTGTTTGCGGAGGTACACCTCCTGCGCACGGTCGTCATCGCTGACGGTCGCGTCGTACGACACCACCCGCTCGATGTCGAGGGAGAGGCGGTGCGAGAGCTCCAGGGTGTCGGCCTTCCAGGCGCAGCCGACGCGTCGGTCCGTGTCGTAGGTGACGGCGGCCACGCCCTGGTAGGCCTTGTCGCGCTCGGCCTCGGGCAGTTCGGCCGCGCCCGGGAGCAGCTCCTTGAGGGTGGCCTGCGGTACGGCGCCGCAGGGCTCGAAGAGGGTGCGGTAGCGGCCGGGAGGCGCGGTGGCGACGGCCGGGCCGGCCTTGGAGTCGACGGTGAGGTCGCCGGCGGGGGCGCCGGAGGAGCAGGCCGTGAGGCCGGCCGTCAGGCCGAGGGCGAGCAGGGCCGCGGACCGGGCCGTGGACCCGGCGAGGCGGGGCACGTACCTCTTCAGCTGCACGTTCCCGGGCTCCCTTCGCCGATGCTCTTCCGAAAACTGTTTGCCGCGCGAACCCGGCTGATGGACACAATGTCTACCGCACGCGCAGCCGTTGATGCTGGCCCGCCGTCACCTGTACGGGCTTTGGTTCCGGTTTTTGCGTTATTAAACTTATCGGGGGAGTCGAGGGATTATGTCTTACGTCGAGGTTCCTGGCGCGAAAGTGCCTATCCGGATGTGGGCCGATCCCGCCTCCGTGGAGGGCGGCGCCATGCAGCAGCTGCAGAACGTGGCGACGCTGCCGTGGATCAAGGGCCTGGCCGTGATGCCGGACGTGCACTACGGCAAGGGGGCGACGGTCGGTTCGGTGATCGCGATGCGCGACGCGGTCTGTCCGGCGGCGGTCGGTGTGGACATCGGCTGCGGCATGTCGGCGGTCAAGACCTCCCTGACGGCCAACGACCTGCCGGGCGACCTGTCCCGGCTCCGCTCGAAGATCGAGCAGGCGATCCCGGTCGGGCGCGGGCTGCACCGCGAGGCGGTGGACCCGAAGCGGCTGCACCAGTTCCCCTTGGCGGGGTGGGACGCCTTCTGGGCGGGGTTCGACACGGTCGCCGACCCGGTGAAGTTCCGTCGGGAGCGGGCGGGCCAGCAGATGGGAACGCTCGGCGGCGGCAACCACTATGTGGAGGTCTGCTTCGACGAGGCGGGCGCCATCTGGCTGATCCTGCACTCCGGCTCCCGCAACATCGGCAAGGAACTGGCCGAGCACCACATCGGGGTGGCCCAGAAGCTGCCCCACAACCAGGGCCTGGTCGACCGGGACCTGGCGGTGTTCGTCTCGGACACGCCCCAGATGGCGGACTACCGGAACGATCTGTACTGGGCGCAGGAGTACGCGAAGTACAACCGCGCGATCATGATGGCGCTGCTGAAGGAAGTGATCCGCAGGGAGTTCCGGAAGGCCAAGGTGACCTTCGAGACCGAGATCTCCTGCCACCACAACTACGTGGCGGAGGAGCGGTACGAGGGCATGGACCTGCTGGTCACGCGGAAGGGGGCGATCCGTGCCGGGCGCGGCGAGTTCGGGATCATTCCCGGTTCGATGGGCACCAGCTCGTACATCGTGAAGGGCCTGGGCAACGAGAAGGCCTTCAACTCCGCTTCGCACGGCGCGGGGCGGAGGATGAGCCGGAGCGCGGCGAAGCGCCGCTTCACGGTGCGGGACCTGGAGGAACAGACGCGCGGCGTCGAGTGCCGCAAGGACTCCGGCGTGGTGGACGAGATCCCGGGCGCCTACAAGCCGATCGAGCAGGTGATGGAGCAGCAGCAGGACCTGGTCGAGGTGGTCGCCAAGCTGAAGCAGTTCATCTGTGTGAAGGGCTGAGGACCCGCAAGCGCGCGGCGCACGGACCTCGTCGAACGGCCCCCGGCACCTGTCGGGGGCCGTTCGACGTCCGTGTCGCCGTGTCGCGTGGGCGGCCGGGGCCCGGCGGGGCGATCAGAGCTCCCGGTGGACCTTCGTGTTGGAGGCCTGGGCGCGGGGGCGGACGACGAGCAGGTCGATGTTGACGTGCGGGGGACGGGTGCAGGCCCAGGTGATGGTGTCGGCCACGTCGTCGGCGGTGAGGGGTTCGGCGACGCCGGCGTAGACCTTGGCCGCCTTGTCGGCGTCGCCGCGGAAGCGGGTGGTGGCGAACTCGTCGGTCTTGACCATGCCGGGGGCGATCTCGATGACGCGGACCGGGGTGCCGACGATTTCCAGGCGGAGGGTCTCGGCGAGGACGCGGGCGCCGTTCTTGGCGGCGACGTAGCCGGCGCCGCCTTCGTAGGTGGAGTGGCCGGCGGTGGAGGAGAGGACGACCACCGTGCCGTCGCCGCTGGCGGTGAGGGCCGGCAGCAGGGCCTGGGTCATGTGGAGGGTGCCGAGGACGTTGACCTCGTACATCCGGCGCCAGTCCTCGGGGTCGCCGGTGGCGACGGGGTCGGCGCCGAGGGCGCCGCCGGCGTTGTTGACGAGGACGGCGAGGGTACGGAAGGCGGTGGCGAACTCGTCGACGGCGGCGCGATCGGTGACGTCGAGGGCGTAGGCGGTGGCCTGGTGTCCGGCTTCGTTGATTTCGGCGGCGAGGTCTTCGATGCGGTCCTTGCGGCGGGCGGTGAGGACCACTCGGTAGCCGGCGGCGGCCAACTGTCGTGCGGTTGCGGCCCCGATGCCGCTGCTCGCTCCGGTGACGACGGCGATGGGGGTGCCGGGGCCGGTCATGAGGTGCTCCTCGCGCAGGTGGTCGATGACGTCGATCGCCCGGTCAGGATAGGGCGGCGGGGGAGTCGGCGGTCTCGCGGGGCGGGTGTGGTCGGGGTCGTTCCGACGGGGCGGGTGGGGGTCCGATGGCGCCCCGGGGGTCGGGGCGGTGGTCGTCCGCGGCCCTGCCCCGGGAGGGGGAACGGGGTGGCGGAGCGGACGGTCGGCAGGGAGCGGGCAGGGACACGCGGGCTGATGAATCATCAGAATATCTAATGATTCATGGTTACTTTGGGCACATGCGTGGATTGAGAAAGGCTGTGCTCGGGGCCGCCCTGGTGATCGCGGTGCTGATGGGAGCGGGCGGAAGTGCCGGTGCCGTGGGTCCGGAGGGCGAGGCGGACCTGTCCCACCACGGACACGTCTCCCTCTGGGACGGGAGGGTCAGGGTCTGGTTGGTCAGCCAGAACCACGGGCCCTCCGACCTCCACCAGGCGACGGTCCGGCTCGCCTTCTCCGAGCAGATGGCGGGCGGTCAGGAACTGCCACCGGCCTGTTTGTGGAGCAGTGACCGGGTGGTGTCCTGTCGGACGGGCGAGCTCCGGGCCACCGGGGGAACCGGCGAGCTGGACCTCGATCTGTGGACCGCGGGCTTCCCGGACGAGATGACGGTCGAGGTCACGACGGCCTGGCGGGACGGGGTCGCGGACCGGAACCCGGGGAACGATCGCCATCGGGTCCTGGTGCTCGCGACCGGTGATCCCTACGTCTTCTGAGTCCCGGGGCGGCCGTGCCCCGATCAGCGGCTCGCCCAGTGGACGTACCCGTCGGGGCGGACCAGGAGGGAGGCGCGCTTCGCCGGGTCCGTCCAGGTGGCCCGCACGAGGTGCTTCGGGGTGACGGGGGCGCTTGGGGGCAGGGCCGGGGCGGCCCCCTGAGGGGCGACGAGGACGAACTCGCCCCGGCGGAGGAGCTCGTAGAGCCGGCCCTCGCGCAGGTGGACGTCGGGGGCGCGGCGACCCGAGGGGCGGTCGGCACCGGGTGCGGGGGCGTAGGAGATGCCGATGCCGCTGATCATGCCCGCGGCCCGGCCCGAAGCGGGCGGAACCGCGTCGACGAGACGGGTGACGAGGGAGCGGGCGGCCCGGGTGAGCCGGGTGTGGGCCATCGCGAGGCGCACGATCGCGCCGCTGCTGCGGAGCACCATGGCGCCGACGGGGTGGCGCTCCGATTGGTAGCTGTCGAGGAGCGCCTCGGGGTCGGGGGCCTCGCCGCGGAGCGCGGCGGTGAGCTTCCAGGAGAGGTTGGCGGCGTCCTGGAGGCCGGTGTTCATGCCCTGGCCGCCGGCGGGGGAGTGCACGTGGGCGGCGTCTCCGGCGAGGAAGACGCGGCCCACGCGGTAGGTCGGGGCCTGGCGCTCGTCGCTGTGGAAGCGGGAGATCCAGCGGGCGTCGTGCATGCCGTAATCGGTGCCGAGGGCCTGGCGGGTGATCTCGCGGACTTCGTCGAGGTCGACGGGGTCGCCGTCGGAGGCCTGGTGGGTGCGGTTCCAGCCCATCACCCGGTACCAGCCGTCGCCGAAGGGGGCGATGAAGGCGAAGGAGTCCCCGGAGCCGCTGACGGTCAGGGCCTTGGCGGGTTCCCGGGCCAGGCGGACGTCCGCCAGGACGATGGAACGGATCACCGAGCGGCCGGGGAAGGGCAGGCCGAGGGCGGTGCGGACGAAGCTGTGGACGCCGTCCGCGCCGACCAGGTAGCGGGCGCGGAGGGTCAGCGGGGTGCCGTCGGGCTCGGTGAGTTCGGTGGTGACGGCGTCGCCGTCCTGGCGCAGCGCGTGCAGCTCCGTGTCGTACCGGAACGTCACGCCCGCGTCGATCGCCCGGCGCTCCAGCAGGCGTTCGACCTCGTACTGCGGGGTGACGAGCAACTGGTTGAAGCGGCTGGGCAGCCGGGTCAGGTCCAGGGCCAGGTGGTCGAAGAGGGTGGCCTTGGTGAGCGTGGTGCCGGTGGTGACGAGCTCGTCGGCGAGGCCGCGGGCGTCGAGCTGCTCCAGGGTCCGGGCGTGGACGCCGAAGGCGCGGGTCATGTTGCCGAGGCCGTGCGGCCGGCGCTCGACGAGGGTGACGTCGATGCCACCGGCGGCGAGGTCGCCGGCGAGCAGGAGGCCGGTGGGGCCCGCGCCGATGACGAGTACGTCGGTGTCCGTGGTGCTCATGGCTTCCTCCAGGGTGCCCACGATCGTTTGCCAACGGTTGTTGGTCAACGCTTGTTGGCAACGTTAGGGCGCCCCTGATGGGCTGTCAACGGGTGTGGGCCTACAGTTGTTGGTATGACGACCGTCCGCCGCTCCGACGCCACTCGGGCCGCCATCCTGGAGGCCGCCCGCGAGCGCTTCGCCTCCGACGGGTACGAGCGCGCCACCATCAGGGCCATCGCCCGCGACGCCGACATCGATCCGTCGATGGTGATGCGCTACTACGGCAACAAGGAGGGGTTGTTCGCCGCAGCCTCCGAGGTCGACATCGACCTCCCCGAGCTGTCCGCGCTGCCCGCCCGGCACGTCGGGGCCGTCCTGGTCGCCCACTTCCTGGAGCGCTGGGAACGGGACGAGGTCCTCACCGCGATGCTGCGGGTGGGCGTGACCAACGAGGCCGGGGCCGCCCGGATGCAGGCGATCTTCGCCGAACAGCTCGGTCCGATCGCCCGGGGCGTCTGCCCCGATCCGGCGCAGGCCCCGCGCCGTGCCGCGCTCGCCGCGTCCCAGGTGCTCGGCATGGCGCTCGCCCGCTACGTGCTGCGCCTGCCGCCGGCCGTCGAGATGTCCGCGGACGAGATCGTGGCCTGGCTGGGACCCACCGTGCAGCGCTACCTGGTCGACGAGGCGCCCTGACCGGTGGGCACGCGGCGGCGTGCTCCGCGGTTCCCGTGGCTGCCGTGCGACGGGACGCGATCCCCCGCGCGACGCCCCGCCCCTCCGCACAGCGGACCGACCGGCTGTGCGGGGGTTCCCCCGTTCGACGGCGGCCGGGGCGGGTCGAGGAAGCGGCTCCGTCCGCCCGGAGGGCGCCGCGGGTCGGGAGGAACCGGCGGGACGCGTCCTACGACCTGTCGTCGAACTCCCGTCGTCGTGGGGCAGACGGGAGTTCGACGACAGGTCCTAGCGGGCCGCCGCCCCGCCGAACTCCCGCACCGCCTCGGAGACGATCGCCTCCAGACGGGCGTGGTGGGCGCCGCGCCAGTAGACCCGACCGCACTCCACGCACTGCGCGAACACGTCGTAGGTCTTCTCGGTGCCCTGCTCCAACCGTTCGCGCACCGCGTCCTTGTCGGCCTCGCCCAGCTCCCCGTTGCACGCCGTGCAGCGGGTCCACGGCGCGAGCGGCGGTGCGAACCTTTCCAGCACGTCGCGGAGCTGGTCTTCGGGCCGGTCGCTGTAGACGTAGGCGCCCGCCCACAGTTCGCGCCGGCGCAGCAGGCCGCGGTCCCGGGAGAGCATCACGCGCCGCTCGCTCGCGGAGAGCGCGGCGAGGGCGGGGTCGCCGATGTCCTCGCTCTCGTACGCCGCGTCCACGCCGAGCAGCCGCAGCCGCCGGGCCAGGGTGCCGAGGTGCACGTCGAGCAGGAACCGGAGCGGTGCGCCCGGCACCGGCTGCGGACGGGCGACCTCCTCGACCTCGACGGTCTCGCCCGCGCCGGGGACGTGCGAGGCGTCGACGGGCCGACCGTCGACCAGGAGCCGTCCGGCCTCGGTGAGCGGCACGCCCAGCGACTCCACGACGTGGCCCAGGGACGAGGCGCCGTCGGTCGTCAGGGAGGTGCGGCCCGAGCGCCGCTCCGCCGAGACGAAGACGTGCAGGCCGGGGGCGAAGCTGATCTGGATCTCCGGTCCGTTCACGGGGAACAGGATGGCACCGGCCTCCGGTGGGTGGCCAGGGAATTCGGACGTGCGGCCGGCTGGCGACGGGTGCGTCGGCGCGCCCCGCCCGGGAGGCTCGGGGCGAGTGTCGCGTCGGGGCGGAGGGGACCCTCCCGGCCCCGGCACCTCCGGGGCGGCCGGGGCGGTAGTGTCCCGACATGAAGATCATCGATCTTGAGCGGGGGGACCCGCGGCTGGAGGGCGATCTCCTGCCGGTCCTCCGTGAGCTCCGCCCCCATCTGACGCCCGGGCTCTTCCGCGAGGTCTACGAGGCCGGACACCCCCAGGGCCTGCGGTTCACCGCCGCCTACGCGGACGACGGCCGCTGCGTCGGCGCCGCCGGCTGGCGGATCGTCGTGAACACCAGCTCCTTGCGCCAGCTCTACGTCGACGACCTGGTCACGGCCTCCGCCGACCGCTCCGATGGCGTCGGGCACGCGCTCCTCGCCCATCTGGAGGGCCGTGCCCGTGCGGCCGGCTGCCACGAGCTCAACCTGGACTCCGGTACCCAACGCACCCGGGCCCACCGCTTCTACCTGCGCGAGCGCTTCGACATCGTGGCCTTCCACTTCGCCCGGTCGCTTGCGCCCCAGGACGGCCCCGGACCCGAGTAGCACCGCCGGTCGCCACGGCGTGACGGGCGCCCCGGCGGAGGGGACGCGGTCCGGGCCGTGGTCCCGCCCGTGCCGTGGGGGCGTCCGTTCCCGTACGGCGGTTCAGCGCACCGACAGCCCCCGGGCGTAGGCGGTCGGCGACGTTCCGATCGTCGTCGTGAAGTCCCTCACCAGATGGGCCTGGTCGCTGTAGCCCAGCTCGGCGGCGAGTGCGGCCCAGTCGGGGGCGTCCGTGGTCCCGGCGCGTTCCAGGGCCTCGTGGATCCGGTAGCGCAGGACCACCCACTTCGGGCCGACGCCGACGTGGCCGGCGAACAGCCGCTGGAGCGAGCGGGCCGACAGGCCGCTCGCGGAGGCCAGCCGGGACACCGTGCGGACCGTCCGGTCCGTGCGGACGAGGTCGACCAGTTCCATGGCCAGGGCGGCGGCCGGATCGGCGGCCGGGCCGTGGGCCAGCAGGAAGGCGTCGAGCGCCGCCACCCGTGCGCGGTCGTCCTCGGGGGAGAGCACGGCGCTCAGGGAAGACGGGTCCCCGGCCGCGGGGAACGCCTCGACCAGCGGTACCCGGCGGCCCGTCCAGGCCGACACCGGCCACCCGGGGGCGAAGGGGCGGAAGCCGCCGGGACGGAACTGCACCCCGCAGACCCGGCCCACCTCCGTCAACTCCTGGGTGAACAACCCGAGCCCGACCCCCGACACCTCGGCCGAGGAGCGGGCCGCCGCGGGGGCGGCGAGCGGTCCGTACCGCTGGAAGACGACGTTCACCGAAGGGTGCGGAACCACCTGGCTCGCGTACGGCTCCGGCAGCTCCCAGTCGATCAGCCAGTAGTGCTCCAGATAGGGCCGCAGCTCCGGCGCCGGGGCGTGGCGGCGGAAGCGCACCCGGGAGAACAGCTCGGCGGGGTCGACGATGCCCCGGGTGTCCCGGCGCGGGTGGGGCGCGGAGGCGGACATGGTCCGCATGCTAGGCCGTGCCGCGGACAGTTCCTCCCGGTCCGCGACGTCCGGTCCGCGACGTCCGGTCCGCGACGTCCGGTCCGCGACGCCCGGTCCGCGACGCCCGGCCGGCACGCCCGCTGCCCCCTCGGAGCCGCCCGGGGCGCGGGTGCCCCGGCCGCCCCGGTCAGCGCAGGCGGCCCGCCGTCCCCGGGGCGAGCCGGGAGACGACCTGGCCGAAGGCGTGCTCCTCCGCCGGCGTCAGCTCCACCGACTCCTGCGGGTGCCAGACGCGCGCCAGGGGGGCGCTCGCCCGCTCGCGGCGGGCGCGGGCGCGCAGGCTCCAGGTCAGCCACGTCACCGTGGAGACGGCGAGCAGCCCGAAGAGGGTGATCACACGGGGATCCGAGAACGGGCCTGGCACGGACATGGCTCACTCCAGGGCGCGAAGGCCACCCGTACCCGGCGCGCCCCGACAGGTGGCGTGCGTGCACGGAGGCATCGAAGGTTCCTAGTGCTTCCTCCCGACTTGTTCAGTTAACACCACACTGGAGGGCTTTCGGCAGGGGGCAAAACGGGAGCAAGGCCCCGACCGGTGGGCCGCCGCCCGGGGAGGGCCCTCTTGTGCGGGCCGGTGAACCGCTCCAGGGTGACGGGCGAGGGAGATTCCGGCCGGGGAGGGAGCAGGCGGATGTCCGACACGCAGGCGTGGGGGTTCACGGACGACAGGGGTGCGGAGCTGGGGGCGGCCCGGGTGCCGCAACGGGTGGTGGCGTACGCGCGGGCCGGCGCGGCGCTGTTCGACCTGGGGGTGACCCCGGTCGCGGTGTACGGCTCCGGGCACGACGGGGCGGCGCTCGACCCGGCCAAGGCGGGCGGTCTCGGGGCGGCCGGGGTGCCGTACCTCGGGCCGGGCCGGTCCCTGGACGAAGCGGTGCTGGAGGAGCTGCGCCCGGAGGTCATCGTCGACGTGACCTACGACGGCAAGAGCCCCTATGCGCTCGACGAGGCGGTCGCCGGGCGGCTCGGGGTCCCGCTCGTGGTGCTCTCCGTCGGCGACGAGCCCGCCCTGCCGGCGGTCCTCGGCCGGTTCGCCGCCCTGGGCAGGAGCCTGGGCGCCGAACCGGCGGGGGGCGTCCCGGACGCGGAGCTCGACGCCGCCGAGGCCGCCCTGAGGGGCGTCGCCGCCCGGTCGGGGCTCACGGTGCTGGCGCTCTCCGGGGCGGGGCCCGAGCAGGTGCACCTGGCCCGCCCGGAGGCATGGCCGGAGCTGGCCCGCCTCGTCGGGCTCGGCGTCCGCCTGCTCGACCCCGGCCCGGGGCCCGGGGCCAACTGGCTCACCGCGGACCGGTCCGTGGCCACCGGGCTCCGCCCCGACCTGGTCCTCTTCGACGCCCGGGAGCACGCCACCCCGCCGTGCGGGTTCCCGGCCGGGGTGCGCCTCGTCCCGTGGAGCCCGGAGATCCCGCCCAGCGCCGTCGCGTGCGCCCGCTTCTTCCGCGTGTTGACGGAGGCGCTGGCGACTTAGGGGCTCCCGGACACCTTGCTCCGGCCCTCCGGTCACCCGGTCCCCCGGTCGACCTCCGGGCCTCCGGCGGGCCGCTAGGAAGTGCGGGCCCCTAGGGAGTGCCGAGCGGGACGCGGAGGGAGTCGGCGAACTCCTCCGCGCGGGCGAGTTGGGCCCGCAGTTCGGCGACCCGCTCCGCCGCGGCCCCTTCGTAGCGGCGGATGCGGGCCACGAGCGCGGCCCGCTCGTCCGGTTCGAGTGCGGAGTCGGTGCCCGGTCGGTCGGCGGAGAGCCGGTCCAGGGCCGTGAGGAGTTCGCGGGTCTCGTCGAGGGTGAAGCCCAGCGGCTTCATCCGACGGACCACCATCAGCCGGGAGACGTCCGCGTCGGTGTAGAGGGGGAAACCGCCCGGCGAGGCCGCGGACGGGACGACCAGGCCGCAGTCCTCGTACTGGCGGATGGTCCGCAGGGACAGTTCGGTCCGTGCGGCGACCTCGCCGATCTGCATGGGCCGGCCGGTCGTGCGTACTGCACTCACGCGTCTGGTCCTTCCTCGAGCGGGGGTTCCCGGGGCGTACGGGCTCCCTTCGGGCGCGGCTTCCGCGCATTACATACCATTCGTCCTAACTTCATCACTTATGAGGGCGAGAAGCGTGGCGAAACGCCTGCTCACGGGTGGCCGGTTGGACGGCTTCGGGAGCACGGAGGCCCGGCGGACCGCCCCGGCGCGCCTGCCCGGCGGTCCGCACCGGTGGGCGGTGTCGGGGGAGCCCGCCGGCACCGTCGGCCGCGCCCGGTGCCCCGGACCGTCGTGCGGGCGGTCGGCACGACGTCCCCGGTCGGTGCCCGCCGCCCTCCCGGAACCCGCCTCCGGCCGCGCCGGCGGAGGCGCACGGGGGATGGGGCGTCAGCGGTGCGCCGGGCGGGCGCTCACGGCCACACCAGGCAGTACGGCTGGTGTCCCGCCTCGTGGAGGCGGACCGAGAAGTCCTGCCACTCGTGGAGCAGCTGGTACACGTCGAAGGCATCGCGCGGTCCGCCGCGGTCCGGCACCGTCGACCAGATGAAGGCGGCGGCGCCGACCGATTCCTCGCCGATGCCGCGCAGCGGATCGACCACGGTCATCGGCAGCTTCACCACCGCGTAGTCGGGGTGCAGCACCACGAGTTCCAGCGGCGGCACCTTGTGGAGCGGCATGCCCTGGATGCCGGTCAGGACCATGGCGGCTATGGTCTCGGGCTTGATCTTGGTGAACATGCCGCCCATGCCGAGCTCGTCCCCGCCGAGCTCTTCGGGGCGCATCGAGATCGGGACCTGGGCCGCCGTCGCGCTGTTGGGCGCGCCGAAGTACTTGTACGTCACCCCCAAGCTCCGGCCTCCGGTCGCAGGGGCCGGTTCCGCGGCGGGTTCGGTCGTCGGCCGGCGCTCGGGCGCGGGGGTCTCTTCCCCCCGCCGGCGCCGGTGCCTCCCCCGCCGGGCAGACTCCGGACCCAGGTCGCCCGTCCCCTCGCCCGGTCCGCCACCGCGATGCATATCTCCACCCGACTGCTTTTTCTCGGCAACACGAACGCGCCGCGCAACCCGATCATCGTGTCAGTGACCTCCCCCGCGTTCGTACGGTGAAACACCTGTCCGCAAGAACGCCGTGGCCTCTGACACCATGGATTCCGTGAGTCATCCCTATGACGCCCCAGTTTCGCAGACGCGGAGGGCGAACGCCCCGGCGTAATACAGAGGATGTCCACCACCGTCCCTCCGTTCCCGATGTCGTGCCCGAAGTCGTTCTCGCAGGTCAGGATCACAGTGCCGTATTCATACGAAGCCCCAGTCTCACAGACGCTTTTCGACCGCGCTTCCCTCGTGACGCCCGGCGGCGTGAACTCACCGGTGCGTGCCTTCCGGGCCGTGGGCGGAACGCCCCGGTTCATGGTGTCCGGTACCGGTCCGTACCTCACGGATGCGGACGGTCGTGAGTACGTCGACCTCGTTTGCTCGTGGGGACCGATGATCCTCGGCCACGCGCACCCCGAGGTCACCTCCGCCGTGCAGGCCGCGGTGGCCCGCGGGACCTCCTTCGGCACGCCCGGGGAGGGCGAGGTCGCGCTCGCCGAGGAGATCGTCGCGCGGATCGAGCCGGTCGAGCAGGTGCGCCTGGTCTCCTCCGGCACGGAGGCCACGATGTCCGCGATCCGGCTCGCCCGCGGCTTCACCGGGCGCGCCAAGGTCGTCAAGTTCGCGGGCTGCTACCACGGTCACGTGGACGCGCTGCTCGCCGCGGCCGGTTCCGGCGTCGCCACCTTCGGCCTTCCCGACACGCCCG
Source organism: Streptomyces sp. NPDC058872 (assembly GCF_042743065.1). Taxonomy (NCBI): domain Bacteria; kingdom Bacillati; phylum Actinomycetota; class Actinomycetes; order Kitasatosporales; family Streptomycetaceae; genus Streptomyces; species Streptomyces sp. NPDC058872. The sequence goes on along the minus strand of NZ_JBHYMK010000056.1, from coordinate 14,379 downwards.
GCGTGACGGGCGCCCAGGCCGGGGACACCATCGTGCTGCCGTACAACGACCTGGAGGCCGTGCACGAGGCCTTCCACCGGTACCCGGGCGAGATCGCCTGCGTGATCACCGAGGCCTCCCCGGGCAACATGGGCGTCGTCCCGCCGCTGCCCGGCTTCAACCAGGGGCTGAAGGACGCCTGCGCGAAGAACGGCGCGCTCTACATCTCCGACGAGGTGATGACCGGTTTCCGCACCTCGCGGGCCGGCTGGTACGGCGTCGACGGGGTGAAGCCCGACCTGATGACCTTCGGCAAGGTGATGGGCGGCGGCTTCCCGGCGGCTGCCTTCGGCGGGCGTGCGGACGTCATGGGCCACCTGGCACCGGTCGGGCCGGTCTACCAGGCGGGCACCCTCTCCGGGAATCCGGTCGCGACCGCCGCCGGCCTCGCCCAGCTGCGGCTGCTCGACCAGGCCGCGTACGACACGGTGGACGCGGTCTCCACGGAGATCCAGGGCCTGGTCACGGACGCGCTGACCAAGGAGGGCGTGGCGCACCGCCTGCAGACCGCCTCCAACATGTTCTCGGTGTTCTTCACCGCGACCGAGGTGCGGAACTACGAGGACGCGAAGAAGCAGGAGGCCTTCCGCTTCAACGCCTTCTTCCACTCGATGCTGGCCGACGGCGTGTACCTGCCGCCGTCCGCCTTCGAGTCCTGGTTCGTGTCGACCGCGCACGACGCGCGGGCGATCGAGCGGATCGCCGCCGCCCTGCCGGCCGCCGCCCGTGCCGCCGCGGAGGCCTCGGCATGAGCGACGCGACCGAGTTCCCGAAGGGCGACCAGGACATCACCGTCGTCCATCTGATGCGGCACGGCGAGGTCCACAACCCCGACGGGGTGCTGTACGGCCGGCGGCCCGGCTACCACCTCTCCGAGCTCGGCCGGCAGATGGCGGACCGGGTCGCCGAGCACCTGGCCGACCGGGACGTCACGCACGTCGTCGCCTCTCCGTTGGAGCGGGCGCAGGAGACGGCGGCGCCGATCGCGAAGACCCACGGGCTGGACCTGGCCACTGACGGGCGGCTCATCGAGGCGGCGAACGTCTTCGAGGGCAAGACCTTCGGCGTCGGTGACGGGGCCCTGCGCAAGCCGGGCAACTGGAAGCACCTCACCAACCCGTTCCGGCCGTCCTGGGGCGAGCCGTACGTGGAGCAGGTCGTCCGCATGATGGGCGCGCTCGACGCGGCGAAGGACGCGGCGCGGGGGCACGAGGCGGTCTGCGTCAGCCACCAGTTGCCGATCTGGATCGTGCGCAGCTTCGTGGAGAAGCGGCGGCTCTGGCACGACCCCCGGCGGCGGCAGTGCACGCTGGCCTCGCTGACCTCGTTCACCTACCGCGGCGACGAGATCGTCTCGGTCGGGTACAGCGAGCCGGCCCGGGACCTCGTTCCGGCGCACCTCCTCGCCGGTGCGAAGCCGGTCAAGGGGAAGTCCAAGGCCTTCGGGGCGTAGCCCTTCCACGGGTGCGCGGCCCCTCTGGACGGGGCGGCGCCGAAGGGGCACAGTCAGGGCGATCGGATGGTGATGTTCATGTCATCCGGTCGCCCTGAAATTTTTATGTGATTTTCGGGAACCTCCGTGTTCCTCCCGGCATCTCACTCATTGTCGGTTTGGATGACGTTTCGGTCATACGTCAGCGCGAATGGGGATGTCATGCGCGGGATCAGCGGGATCAGTCGAAGGGGGCTGCTCGGGGCGGGCGTTGGGGCCGCTGCGGCCGTGGGCCTCGCTGCGTGCAGTGGCAACGAACGGGACAAATCGGGACGTTCGGGGCCTGGCAAGGGGGGAGACGTCTCGACCGACCCGAGCGCACCCGCCCCGACCGAGAACGACGTCCGCCCCATCGGTGACGGTTCCACCGCCGACACCGGCAAGCAGCCGCACCAGCCCGACACCCCGGTCCCGCTCGAACCCGGCCAGACCCCGCCCCAGTTCGTGATCTTCTCCTGGGACGGCGCCGGCGAGGTCGGCAACGGCCTCTTCCCCCGCTTCCTCGAACTCGCCAAGAACCACGACGCCGCGATGACCTTCTTCCTCTCCGGGATCTACCTCCTCCCCGAGTCGAAGAAGGACCTCTACCGCCCGCCGAACAACCGGGTCGGCGCCTCCGACATCGGTTACCTCACCGACGCGCACATCAAGGACACCCTGAAGTACGTCCGGCAGGCCTGGCTCGAAGGCCACGAGATCGGCACCCACTTCAACGGGCACTTCTGCGGCGGCTCCGGCTCCGTCGGCAACTGGACCCCGGCCCAGTGGCAGAGCGAGATCGACCAGGCGGTGAAGTTCGTCACCGAGTGGAAGACCAACAGCGGCTGGACCGACCTCGACCCGCTGCCCTTCGACTACTCCAAGGAACTCGTCGGCGGTCGCACCCCCTGCCTCCTCGGCCAGGACAACCTGCTCCCCACCGCCAAGCGCCTCGGCTGGCGCTACGACGCCAGCTCGCCCGGCGGGCGACAGACCTGGCCGGTGAAGCGCCGGGGCATCTGGGACCTGCCGCTGCAGGCCGTGCCCTTCCCCGGGCACTCCTTCGAGGTCCTCTCGATGGACTACAACATGCTCGCCAACCAGTCGAAGAACACCACCAAGGGCATGCCCTCGCGCTATCCGGGCTGGCGCCGACAGGCGACCGACGCGTACCTCGCCGGTTTCCACCGCGCCTACGAGTCGAACCGGGCCCCCTTCTTCGTCGGCAACCACTTCGAGCAGTGGAACGGCGGCATCTACATGGACGCCGTCGAAGAAGCGCTCAAGGAAATGGCCGGAAAGAAGGAGGTCCGGCTCGTCTCCTTCAAGCAGTTCGTGGATTGGCTCGACGTCCAGGACCCGCTGATCCTCGAAAAGCTGCGCACCCTGGGGGTCGGCCAGAAGCCGGACGGCGGATGGAACGCCTTCCTCAGGCCCGCCGCTCCGGGCACCCCTTCCACCCCGACCGCTTAGCCGATCTTGACAAGGGGCTTTACGGGCACGTAGGGGGGTGCCCAAGATCCCCCAAACGCCCATGCGAAACTTTTCACATGAGCCCTAGCCGCGCCCCTCGACGCACCCTGATCGCCGTCGGAGTGCTGACCGCCGCCCTCGCGCTCTCCGCCTGCGGCGGCAACAACGGCACCTCCGGCGGTGGCGGCAGCACCAACTTCGTCACCAACACCGGCGGCATCTCCACCGCTCCCCAGGGCAAGCGCGCGGCCACCGGGAAGCTCGCCGGCGAAACCCTGGACGGCAAGCAGCTCGACGTCGCCGACCTCAAGGGCAAGGTCGTCGTCCTCAACGCCTGGGGCTCCTGGTGCAGCCCCTGCCGGGCCGAGGCCCCCCACTTCGCGAAGGTGGCCGAGGACCTCAAGGGCCAGGGCGTCGAGTTCGTCGGCATCAACACCCGCGACGCCAACAAGCAGCCCGCGATCGCCTTCGAAGAGGACTACGGCATCCCGTACCCGAGCCTCTACGACCCGCAGGGCAAGCTGATCCTCTTCGGCTTCCCCAAGGGCACCCTCAGCCTCCAGGGCATCCCCTCCACCGTCGTGCTGGACAAGGAGGGGAAGATCGCCGCCCGTTCCCTCATGGCGCTCAACGAGGAGAAGCTCCGGTCGATGATCGAGCCCCTCCTCAAGGAGAAGTGAGCCCGTGAACGAGACGGTCACCAGCGGTGCCCTGCTGCTCGCCGTACCCCTCGCGGTCCTCGGCGGCCTGGTCTCCTTCTTCTCGCCGTGCGTGCTCCCGCTCGTCCCCGGCTACCTCTCGTACGTGACCGGGGTCACCGGCACCGACCTCGCCGAGAGCCGGCGCGGCCGGATGACCGCGGGTGCCGTCCTCTTCGTGCTCGGCTTCACCGCGGTGTTCGTCTCCGGCGGTGCGCTCTTCGGCTACTTCGGCTCGACCCTCCAGGAGTACCGCGGGACGCTCACCACCGTGCTGGGCGTGCTCATGGTCCTCATGGGCGTCTTCTTCCTCGGTCTGATGCCCTGGTTCACCCAGCGCGAGTTCCGCTTCCACAAGAAGCCCGCCGCCGGACTGATCGGCGCCCCGCTGCTCGGCGCGCTCTTCGGCATCGGCTGGACCCCCTGCATCGGCCCGACCCTCGCCTCGGTCAACGCGCTCGCCCTGGAGCAGGCCAGCGCCGGGCGCGGAGCGATACTCGCCCTCGCCTACTGCCTCGGCCTCGGTGTGCCCTTCGTGCTCGCCGCCATCGCCTTCCGCAAGGCGCTCGGCGCGTTCGGGTGGGTCAAGAAGCACTACGTGTGGGTCATGCGGATCGGCGGCGGCATGATGATCGTCACCGGTGTCCTGCTCCTCACGGGCGTGTGGGACAGCATGGTCTCCACGATGCAGAGCTGGTCCAGCGGTTTCACGGTGGGGATCTGAGTTCCATGAGCAAGACCGATACGACGGAGCAGCAGGAGAACCTCGGCGAGGCCGGGGCCCAGCTCTCCACCGCACCCGCCGAAGACCGCGGCGAGACCGTCCTCGGCGGCCCCACCCTCGGGGTGGTCGGCTGGATCCGCTGGTTCTGGCGGCAGCTGACCTCCATGCGGGTCGCGCTGATCCTGCTCTTCCTGCTCTCCCTGGGTGCCGTCCCCGGCTCCCTCATTCCGCAGAACAGCGCGGACGAGCTGAAGGTGCAGGCCTTCAAGGAAGCCCACGAGACCCTCACCCCGCTGTACGAGAAGCTCCAGTTCTTCGACGTCTACAGCTCGGTGTGGTTCTCCGCGATCTACATCCTGCTGTTCGTCTCCCTCATCGGCTGCATCGTGCCGCGCAGCTGGCAGTTCGTCGGACAGCTCCGCAGCCGTCCGCCGGGCGCCCCGCGGCGGCTCGACCGGCTTCCCGCGTACGCCACCTGGCGCACCGGGGCGGAGCCCGAGCAGGTCCGGGCCGCTGCGCTCGCCGTCCTCAAGGGCCGCCGCTTCCGCGCCCACCCGGCGGGGAACGCGGTCGCCGCAGAGAAGGGCTATCTGCGCGAGGCCGGGAACCTGGCCTTCCACGTCGCCCTGATCGTCATGCTGGTCGCCTTCGCCTGGGGCCAGCTCTTCAAGTCCGAGGGCGGCAAGCTGATCGTCGAGGGCGACGGCTTCTCCAACACGCTCACCCAGTACGACGACTTCAAGTCCGGCTCCTTGTTCGGCATCGACGAGCTGGAGCCGTTCAACTTCACGCTCGACTCCTTCACCGGCACCTACGAGGAGGGCGGACCGCAGCGCGGCACCCCGCGCACCTTCGAAGCGGCCGTCACCTACTCCCGGGGCGGTGCGGACGAGAAGGCGGTCATCCGGGTCAACGAGCCGCTCAAGGTGGGCGACTCCAAGGTCTATCTGATCGCCCACGGGTACGCGCCCGTCGTCACGGTCAAGGACGGCCGCGGCAAGACCGTGTTCCACGGTGCCGTGCCGCTGCTCCCGATCGACAACAACATCACGTCGACCGGCGCGATCAAGGTCATGGACGGCTACCGCGACAAGAACGGCAAGAAGGAGCAGCTGGGCTTCCAGGCCTTCTTCGTGCCGACCTTCGCGGGGGCCGGCAAGGGGACGATGTTCTCCCAGTTCCCCGCCCTCGACTTCCCGGTCATGGCGCTCACCGGCTTCCACGGCGACCTCCGCGTGAACTCCGGGCTGCCGCAGAACGTGTACCAGCTCGACAAGTCCAAGATGACCCAGTTCACGGACGCGTCCGGGAGCAAGCTCGCGCAGCGACTGCTGCCCGGCGAGACCATGACGCTGCCCGACGGCGCCGGCTCGATCACCTTCGAGAAGGACGTCAAGGAGTGGGCGAGCTTCCAGGTCTCGCAGCAGCCGGGCAACGGGCTCGCCCTCGCGGGTGCGATCGCCGCGATCGCCGGTCTGACCGGTTCGCTGTTCATCCAGCGGCGCCGGGTCTGGGTCCGGGCCGTGCGCGGTGAGGACGGCGTCACCGTCGTCGAGATGGCCGGGCTCGGCCGGAGCGAGTCCGCCAAGCTCCCCGAAGAGCTCGGCGACCTCGCGGTCGCACTCACCGCGGAGGCGCCGCCCGTCCCGGCGACGCCGGAAGCCGGCCGGGACACCGCTCCGGCCACCGCACCGGAACCCGCGGGCGGACCCGCGGACGAACCCGCAGAAGACCCTGCCCCTTCTGGAGAGGCCGACAAGTGATCCTCGCCGCCACGACCAACGAGAGCCTGGCGCAGACGAGCGACCTGCTCATCTACTCCTCGATGGCCGTCTACACCCTGGCCTTCTTCGCCCACATCGCCGAGTGGGTGTTCGGCAGCCGCAGCAAGGTCGGCCGCACCGCCGCCGCCCTCACGCAGCAGGCGTCCACGGCCCCGGCCGCTTCCGTGGCCGTGCAGGTCAAGCACGCCGGAGGAACGGCCGTCCTCGACAAGCCGAAGGTGGTCACGCGGACCGCGGCCGGCACCCGTGACGTGCCGGACGGCCCCGGCGCCGCCGGCGGCACGGCCCAGGGCGACCTCTACGGCCGCATCGCCGTCTCGCTCACCGTCCTCGCCTTCGCGATCGAGGCGGCCGGCGTGATCAGCCGGGCGCTCTCCGTGCAGCGGGCCCCCTGGGGCAACATGTACGAGTTCTCCACCACCTTCTCCACGGTGGCGGTCGGCGCGTACCTCGGCTTCCTGCTGGCCAAGAAGAACGTCCGGTGGATCGGCCTCCCCCTGGTCACCACCGTCCTGCTCGACCTGGGCATGGCCGTCACCTGGCTGAAGACCCCCAGCGACCAGCTCGTGCCGGCGCTCGACTCGTACTGGCTGTGGATCCACGTCTCCACCGCGATCTTCTGCGGCGCGGTCTTCTACCTGGGCGCGGTCGCCACCCTGCTCTACCTCTTCCGCGACTCGTACGAGAACAAGCTCGCGACCGGCGGGAACCCCGGCTCCTTCGCCCGCTCGGTCCTGGAGCGGCTGCCCGCCGCGGCCACGCTCGACAAGTTCGCCTACCGGGTGAACGCGGCCGTCTTCCCGCTCTGGACCTTCACGATCATCGCCGGCGCGATCTGGGCCGGGGACGCCTGGGGCCGCTACTGGGGCTGGGACGCCAAGGAGGTCTGGTCCTTCATCACCTGGGTCGGCTACGCGGCGTACCTGCACGCGCGGGCCACGGCCGGCTGGAAGGGGCGGAAGGCCGCGTACATCGCGCTCATCGCCTTCGCCTGCTTCCTGTTCAACTACTACGGCGTCAACATCTTCGTGACCAGCAAGCACTCGTACGCGGGCGTCTGAGCTGGCAGCCGCCGTGCCCCGGGGTCACGCTGGAGAGATGAGCGAGATACCCCGGGGCAACAGCCGGACCCACGACGGAGACGTGCACCTCCTGCGGTTCGTGGTGGACCTGCCGCATCCGCCGGCGGTGGTCTGGGCGGCGGTCGCCTCGCCCGAGGGGCTCCCGGGCTGGCTCTGCGAGGCCGATCCGCTGGAACCCCGGCTCGGCGGCCGGGTCACCCTCCGCCGGCTCGCCGCGTCCGACCGTGCGGTTCCGCTCCCCGGAGACACCGAGGTCTCGGGGCGGGTGACCGCCTGGGACCCCGATTACGTGGCCGAGTACACGGTCGCCCCGGCACAGGGCCGCATCCGGTTCCACCTGGAGCCGGGGGCCGGGGCCGGGGCCGGGGCCGCCGCTTCCGGCGGCGGGGCGACCGTGCTGCGCTTCACCAACGAGCTCCGGGGGTCGCAGGAGACCCGCCTGGACGCCCTGGCCGGCTGGCACGAGCACTTCGAACGGCTCGCCGCCGCGCTCGACGGGCACCCCACGGACTGGCGCGACTGGTCCTCCGCACGGTGGCAGCACCTGCGGGACCTCTACGAGCGGGACGAAGCCACCTGGCCCAAGTGGGAGCCGTAGGCGCCGGGCGCCGTCCCCGCCCGCTCCGTGCCCGCAGGAGCGCCACCGGCGGTCACCCCTGCTTCGGCGGCAGGCAGGAGGCGCTCGGCGGCTCGCCCTCCGGCCAGGCGATCCGGACGAAGCGCTGGGAGCCGTCCTGGGCCAGTTCCACGATGGGGACGGCCTTGTTGTACGGGTTGCCGTAGTTGTCCAGACAGATCCACCCGCTGGCGCCCTGCACCCGCAGCGAGCCCTTGACCTGGGGCCACTGGGTGACCACGTCCGCGAGCGCGGGGTACAGGGAGCCCCGCGGGGTGGCCTGGCGGATCGCGTGGACGGCCATCGCCATCGCGTCGTACGCGATGATCGCCTGCCCGTCCGCGAGCGGTACCGGCTCCTGCGACGTGCGCGCGAGGTCGTCCAGGAAGGTCGTGTAGGCGACCACGGAACCGCCCGTCGTGGGGACCTCCCGCCCCGGCCCGGGGCGCCAGGCGTCCGGATGGGCGAGCGCCGCGTACCGCACGGTCAGCCGGGCCTTCAGCGCCTTCCGGTTGAGCAGCTCGTCCGACCCCAGGTAGGACCCCTCGTCGCCGGTCAGGACGGTGAAGGAGCGGTCGATGCAGCCGCGGGCCCCGAGGGCGTTGATGAACTGGCGCAGCTGGGTGTGGCGGCCGGCGAAGAAGACGGTCTCGGCGCGGGTGTCGCAGATCAGATGGGTGATCTGCTGGAAGGTGTTGGCGGTGGTGCCCTCCTGGGTGGGGTCGGCGGGCGAGGTGAAGAGCTGGGCTTCGTGGGGGGCTCCTTCGAGGGAGGCGGCGAAGGCGGCCTTGAGGGTGTCCGTGTAGTGGTCACCGCTGCGGGTGTCCTGGACGAGGAGCGCCTTGGCGGGGTCCACCCTGCCGAACTTCGCGAGTGCCCTGGCCTCGTCGGTGTTGGTGGGGGAGACCCGGGCCAGGCCCGGGTAGGGGTTCCCCGTGCTCGGGCCGTTGGCGATGTCGTCGGCGGTGATCGTGGTGCCGACGACGGCGATGCCCGCCCCGGTGAGGGCGGTCACCGCCTTGCGGATCTCGGTGGAGGAGGTGCCGACGCCGGAGACGGCCCGCAGCCGGTCCGGAGCACCGGTCATGGTCGCGAGCTGTCGGGTGGTGGTCTCCCAGTGGGCGTTGCCCTTGCCGCTGTTGGCGAGCACCAGGCGGATCTTCGGGGTTTCGCTGTTGGAGTCGTGGTTGGCCCGGTACTGGTAGGCGTGGGCGCCCTGGAGTTCGTGCAGCACCTTGACCCGGGTGCCGCCGTCGACGGCGGTCAGCGGCAGGAGGACGGCGACGGTGGTGTACTCGCCGGGCTTGAGGGCGGCGTTCTCGCGGCCGATGGAGCCGGCGACCCCGGCGAGGCCGGGGACGCCGAAGTCATAGCCGTCGCCGTTCACGCCGATGCACTCCTCGGTGCCGGCGGGGCGTGCGACCCCGGTCGCGCAGGAACGGTCCTCCGGTTCGGTCAGCTCGGAGATCCCGTACCAGCCCAGACCCGCGACGAGGGCCGTGACGGCGATCCAGGTGGAGAGCTTCTGGCGGGGCGTCCAGTAGAGGCGGCGGCGCAGCCGTTCGAGCATGGCGTCAGACTCCGTCCTCGCTGCCCGGCGGAAGCGACGGCCTCCGCCAGGAGCGGATGTCGCGCGGCCAGTGGGTGGCCGCGTCCCACAGCGGACCGCTGCCCGTCAGATGACGGCCGGAGAGCCGGCGCAGCTCGTGCGCCAGCCGGTCGACCACCTCCTCCTCGGGCAGCGCCAGCGGATCGGTGAGCAGCCATACGGCGTGCAGCAGGCGCCGTACGGACAGGTGGAGCTCGGTGCCTTCGGTGTCGAGTCCGTCCGGCGGCGGGGCGCCCGGGTCCTGCCCGAGGGCGACCGCCCGGCGCGGATCGGGCCCGGCCCGGTGCCTCTCCCGCGGATGGGGGGCCGCTGCGACGAACCGCAGCCGGCCGAGCCAACCCAGGACGTCGGGCTCGGGGAAGGTGCGGCGTAGTTGGGTGACGGCGGGCTCGGTCCGCCCCAGGGCCAGGTCGTGATGGAGCCGGTACGGGCCGGGCTCGGGCCCGTAGTGTCGGTGCAGGGTCTCGTGGACGGCGCGCCAGGCCGCGTAGCGCGGCGCGTCGTCGTCCTCGAAGCGCAGCCGGTGCAGCAACAGGGTGCGGAGCAGGGGGTCCGCGACGAAGTGGTCCGGGCCCTCGGGCCAGTTCTCCTCCCGCAGCCGGTCGCGGACGCGCAGGGCGACGTCCCCGTCCAGCGACTCGCCCTGGAGGCGGGCACGGGCGAGCGCCCTGGCCGACTCCTCGTCGTGGGTGGCCGCGAGCACGGCGTACGGGCCCGGCCGGGACACGGGCAGGAGCGCGGAGAGGAGGGAGTGCGCGACGGGCACCGGCGGGGAGTCCTCGCGCAGCTCCACCGTCAGGTCGAGGAGGGCGCCGGGGGTGAGGGCGGCGCGGGCCGCCTCCGGGGCCTCGCCGGCGGCCCGGGCGAGGAGCGCCACGCCGAGCGGACGGCCGTCGGCCAGCCGGTGGACGGCGCGGGCCAGTTCGGCGGGGGTGCGGCCGGCCGGGTCGTGGTGGTCGAAGACGGAGCGGGCCTGGGCGGCGGAGAGGGGGGTCAGCTCGACGGCGAGGATGCCGGATCCGATGTGCGTCCCGCGCGGGCAGGGCGCCCGGTGCGCCGTCTCCGGAAGCCGGGTGCGGGTGGCGTGTCGCATCGCCAGGTACGCCAGGTCCCGGGAGCTGGCGAGGACCACGATCCGGTCGCGGCGGCCTTCGGAGCGGGCCCGCAGGATCGGCTCGACGAGCTGTCTGCCGAGCCGCTCGTGGGCGTTGTCGAGCAGGAGCAGCGGGCGGCCGATGCGGGCGCCGCGCTGACGGAGGCCGGTGTAGGCGCGCACGAGGTCTTCGGTGAGCGCGCCGACGAGGTAGGACTCGGCTTCCCGGCGGCGCTCACCGCCCTGCTCGAAGTCGATCGCGAGTTGCTGGAGCCCCGCCTTGCCGCGTCCGCCCGCGTTGCGGTAGCCGCCGTACCAGCTCTCGGAGGTGCGTTGGACGCGGCCGAAGACCTCTTCCAGGACGGTCTCCACGGTGGCCTCGGCAAGCAGTCCGGCGAGCGGGACGGTGGCCTCGGCGAAGGTGGCGGCGAGCTTGGTCAGGACCTTGCCGACCCAGTTGGTGGCGGCGCCCTTGGTCGCGTCGACGGTCGCCAGCAGTGGCCCGAGCCGCTGGAGGTCGTGCCGGGCCCGCTCGTCGTCCTCCCGGGACCAGCCGAGCGAGGCGACGGCGACCAGCCCCAGCGACAGCCGGGGGAACCGCACGGCACGGACGACGGTGCCCTTCGGCGACAGTTGTACGGCGAGTTCGGCGAGCGCGCCGGTGACCGGGGTCCAGCCGGGGCCGTGGTCGGCGGGCGCCACGACGTCCGCACAGTCGAGGAAGGCGAGGGGGGTGAACCCCCGGTAGCGGTTGCGGACCTCCTTGAGCAGGGCGGTCTTCCCCATGCCGCGCCCGCCGGTGAAGACGGTGACCGGGGGGTCGTCCCCGTGCTCGTAGGCGACGCGGGCCCCGCCCCGCCCGGCCAGTCCGATCAGTCGCGCGGCGAGTCCGCCGTCGCGCAGGACCGGCTCGCGCCCGTACAGCTCCCTTTCCACGCGGAACCCCCCGATTCCCCCCAGATGCGCCCCGTCACATCGTCAAGTCCAGGATATATACCGGGGGTTGGTATGCCTTAACCCTTTCGCTTTTCCTCAAGGCCGCGGGTGGCGAGCTGTGTTGGGGTGAGTGGAGCCCTCGGGTGAGGGGGCGCGGGGACGGAAGGGGTCATGGCCCGTTGGGGCCAGCGGGAACCCCTTCCGGGGGTGCTCGGGGCCCAGCAGGATGGTGATCACCGCCGGGGAGACCGGGCGGGGCGAACGGGGGCCGGGAGGCCGTCCGTCGCACGTCAGTCGATCCGCCCGGTTCGCCTGATCCGCGTACCCATCCGACCGGAGTTGTGTCATGTCTATGTCAAGGAAGCGTCGTTCCCGTAGCGCCGTCCTCGCCGGCACGGGCCTTCTTGCGGCCCTCGCCGTCTACGGGGTGGCTCAGCAGGCCAGCGCCTCCGACAGCGACACCGACGACGTGGCCGCCGCGCCGGCTGCAGCCCCGGTGGCCCCGGGCACCCCGGCGGCCCCGAGCGCCTCGACGGTCCCGGGCACCCCGGCGCCCCCGTCGTCGGCGCTCCCGTCGAAGGCGCCGACCCCCTCCGTCACGACCCCCACCCGCACCACCGCCCCGACCCGGGACGCCGGAGCAACGGGTGGGCCCACCGCCGCTCCCACCGGCGCGCCCGCCCCGCCCGCTCCGCTCAAGCCGGTCGAGCTGCCCGACAGCGACCGTCAGCAGTGGAAGCCGATGGGAGAGGTCAAGTCCCTCCCGCTCAGCGGCGACTTCCAGCTCAACGAGTGCGTCACCGTCCCGCAGGCCACCGCCTGGCACCAGCAGGGCTTCCTCGGCACGACGCGCGACGTCATCGCCGTCCAGGACACCCTCACCTTCCCCGACGAGGCGACGGCCCTCGCCGCGTACCGCATGACCACCGGTGCGATGAAGGACTGCCAGGCGACCAGTCGGAAGCTGCAGGCGGACAACCAACTCCCCCAGGACGCCACCGTCCGGCAGACCGCGACCGTCGAGGACGGCACCGCCTGGCAGCGCCGCTGGACCGGCGTGCAGGGCCTGTCCTCCCCCGGTGACCAGGCGAACCACGTCTACGTGGTGCGACGGGGCGACGTCCTCGCGCTCCTCCACTACGACGAGGTGGCCTCCGCGTCCGCCGCCCCGTCCTACGACTTCCGAGGGGACACCGCGGTCCTGCGGACCCTCGGCACACAGCTCGGCAAGTGATCCCGAGCGGATCAACCCCTTCTCTCCACCCACCTCACAGGAGACAGCCATGTCCGTGAAGCGTTCCGTCCTCCGTGCCGCCGCCGCCCTCGCCCTCGCCGGTGTCGCCGGCACCGCTGCCCTCGCGGCCCCCGCGCAGGCCGTCGCCCCCACCACCGCCACCGCCCTCGCGGCCACCACGGTCTCTTCGTCGACGGTCGGCGGTTCCATCACCCGCAACGAGATCATCGAGCGCGCCAAGTACTGGTTGGGCAAGAACCTCACCTACAACCAGGGCGGTTCGTACCCCGACTCGGACGGCAAGTCCTACCGCACGGACTGTTCCGGTTACGTGTCGATGGCCTGGCACCTGGGCTCCAGCCTCAACACCGTCGGCATCGCCAACAGCTCGGACACGTACGAGATCTCGCGCAGCCAGCTCAAGGCGGGCGACGTCCTCAACAGCTACTACGACCACGTCATCCTCTTCGACAAGTGGGACGACGCCGCCAAGACCAAGTTCTCCTACTACAGCTTCGGGTCGACCCCGGTGAAGCACATCACCGGCATGTCCATCAACGCGTCGACCATCGACGGCCACCCCAACGGCGACTACAAGGCCCTCCGCTACAAGAAGGCCGTCGACGGCACCACCGACGGCGGTGACGTTCCGGTGGCGGCGAACTGGGACGGTGGGGCGGCCGACAACGTGGGCATCTGGCGTCCGTCGACGGGTGAGTTCCACCTGCGCTTCGACGACGGCAGCCTCCACAAGGTCAGTTGGGGCACCCAGGGCGACATTCCGGTCTCGGCGAACTGGGACGGCGGAACCCCGGACAACGTGGGCATCTGGCGTCCGTCGACGGGTGAGTTCCACCTGCGCTTCGACGACGGCAGCCTCCACAAGCTGTACTGGGGCGAGGCGCGCTGACCCCGGCGGGGGGAGCGCGGCAGAAGGAGCCGGAGCGGGACGGGAGTCGTCTTCCGCTCCGCTCCCCGGCGGGGCGGTGCCCCCCGCGCTTCCTGCACCACCACGGGGTGGCCTCCGCGTCCGCCGCCCCGTCCTACGACTTCCGAGGGGACACCGCGGTCCTGCGGACCCTCGGCACACAGCTCGGCAAGTGATCCCGAGCGGATCAACCCCTTCTCTCCACCCACCTCACAGGAGACAGCCATGTCCGTGAAGCGTTCCGTCCTCCGTGCCGCCGCCGCCCTCGCCGTCGCCGGTGTCGCCGGCACCGCCATGATCGCCACCCCGGCCCAGGCCGCCGCGCCGGCCATGACCACGACCCTGGCCGCGGCCACGACTTCCTCCACGGTCGGCGGTTCCATCACCCGCAACGAGATCATCGAGCGCGCCAAGTACTGGTTGGGCAAGAACCTCACCTACAACCAGGGCGGTTCGTACCCCGACTCGGACGGCAAGTCCTACCGCACGGACTGTTCCGGTTACGTGTCGATGGCCTGGCACCTGGGCTCCAGCCTCAACACCGTCGGCATCGCCAACAGCTCGGACACGTACGAGATCTCGCGCAGCCAGCTCAAGGCGGGCGACGTCCTCAACAGCTACTACGACCACGTCATCCTCTTCGACAAGTGGGACGACGCCGCCAAGACCAAGTTCTCCTACTACAGCTTCGG
>NZ_JBHYMK010000055.1:0-53397 GCF_042743065.1 Streptomyces sp. NPDC058872 | reverse complement strand
TCCATCGTTCCTGTTCCCAGGCCCTCCGGGCGCTTCCTTCGTTTCCGACTCTATCAGATCTTTCCGACCCGATTTCCTCGGTGCTTTCCGGTCCCGAATTTCTTTCCGAGGCCTTCCGGCGCTTTCCGACTTTATCAGATGTTCTGAGTCGGATTTCCCGCCTCCCGGTTCACCTTCCGGGCGCACTGGGGCGCTCGGGGTTTCCCGATCTGGCGGAGCCGTAAACGTACTGGAGCGGGGCGCCCCGATGCAAATCGAGGGGCCCCGCTCCGCTGTCCCGCTGGTCAGACCTCCACGACGACCGGGAGGATCATCGGGCGCCGGCGGTACGTGTCGGAGACCCACTTGCCGACCGTGCGGCGGATCAGCTGCTGGAGCTGGTGGGGTTCGACGACGCCGTCCTGGGCCGACTTGTTAAGGGCCTGGTCGATCTTCGGGACCACCGCGTCGAAGGCGGAGTCGTCGATCCCGGAGCCACGGGCGTGGACGTGCGGGCCGCCCACGATCTTGCCCGTCGACGAGTCGACCACGACGAAGACCGAGATGATGCCCTCCTCGCCGAGGATGCGGCGGTCCTTCAGGGACGTCTCGGTGACGTCGCCGACCGAGAGGCCGTCCACGTACACGTATCCCGCCTGGACCTTGCCGGTGATGCGGGCGCGACCGTCGACCAGGTCGACGACGACGCCGTCCTCCGCGATGACGATGTGGTCCTTGGGGATGCCCGTCATGGCACCGAGCTCGGCGTTGGCCCGGAGGTGGCGCCATTCGCCGTGCACCGGCATGAGGTTCTTCGGCTTGCAGATGTTGTAGAAGTACAGCAGCTCGCCGGCCGAGGCGTGGCCCGAGACGTGGACCTTGGCATTGCCCTTGTGGACCACGTTCGCGCCCCACCGCGTCAGGCCGTTGATCACGCGGTAGACCGCGTTCTCGTTGCCCGGGATCAGGGAGGACGCGAGGATCACCGTGTCGCCGGGGACGATGCGGATCTGGTGGTCACGGTTGGCCATGCGGGACAGCGCCGCCATGGGCTCGCCCTGGGACCCCGTGCAGACCAGCACGACCTCGTCGTCCGGCAGGTCGTCGAGGGTCTTCACGTCCACGACCAGTCCGGCCGGGACCCGCAGGTAGCCGAGGTCACGGGCGATGCCCATGTTGCGGACCATCGAGCGGCCGACGAAGGCGACCCGACGGCCGTACTCGTGGGCGGCGTCGATGATCTGCTGGATGCGGTGCACGTGGCTGGCGAAGCTGGCCACGATGATGCGCTTCGGGGCGTTGGCGAAGACGTTCCGCAGCACGTTGGAGATGTCGCGCTCCGGCGGGACGAAGCCCGGGACCTCTGCGTTCGTCGAATCGCTCAGGAGGAGGTCGATGCCCTCCTCGCTGAGCCGCGCGAAGGCATGGAGGTCGGTGAGGCGACCGTCCATCGGCAGCTGGTCCATCTTGAAGTCGCCCGTGTGGACCGCCATGCCCGCAGGGGTGCGGATGGCGACGGCGAGGGCGTCCGGGATGGAGTGGTTGACCGCGATGAACTCGCAGTCGAAGGCGCCGAGCCGCTCGTGGTGCCCCTCGGCCACCTCCAGGGTGTAGGGGCGGATGCGGTGCTCCTGCAGCTTGGCCTCGATCAGGGCGAGGGTCAGCTTGGAACCGATCAGCGGGATGTCCGGCTTCAGGCGGAGCAGGTAGGGGACGCCGCCGATGTGGTCCTCGTGACCGTGCGTGAGCACGATGCCCTCGATGTCGTCGAGGCGGTCACGGATGGTGGTGAAGTCCGGCAGGATCAGGTCGACGCCGGGCTGCTCCTCCTCGGGGAAGAGGACGCCGCAGTCGACGATGAGCAGACGGCCCTCGTACTCGAAGACCGTCATGTTCCGGCCGATCTCACCGAGACCACCGAGGGGGGTGACGCGCAGGCCGCCCTTGGGCAGCTTCGGCGGGGCGCCGAGTTCGGGATGCGGATGACTCAAAAGACTCTCCTCACCATGCGCGCCACGTACCGTTCGGGCACGTGGCGCGCATGACAATCGTGCACTTGCCGTTGTCAGTGTTCAGTTGTGAAGTCCGATGTCAGAGTTCTACCCCGCCGGCTGCCAAGTCGACCTTGAGCTGCGCGGTCTCCTGCGCGGAGAGCTCGACGAGCGGCAGCCGCAGGGGGCCGGCAGGCAGGCCCTGGAGGGCGAGGGCGGCCTTGGTGGTCATGACGCCCTGGGTGCGGAACATCCCGGTGTAGACCGGGAGCAGCTTCTGGTGGATCTCGGTCGCCTTCTGAACCTCTCCGCCGAGGTGGGCGTCGAGGAGGGCGCGGAGCTCGGGGGTGACCAGGTGGCCGACGACGGAGACGAAGCCGCAGGCTCCCACGGAGAGCAGCGGCAGGTTGAGCATGTCGTCACCGGAGTACCAAGCGAGGCCCGAGCGGGCGATGGCCCAGCTCGCGCGTCCGAGGTCGCCCTTGGCGTCCTTGTTGGCGACGATGCGGGGGTGCTCGGCGAGGCGGACGATCGTCTCGGTGGCGATCGGGACGCCGCTGCGGCCGGGGATGTCATAGAGCATCACGGGGAGGCCGGTGGCGTCGGCGATGGCCGAGAAGTGTCGGTACAGGCCCTCCTGGGGGGGCTTGTTGTAGTAGGGCGTCACGGCGAGGAGGCCGTGGGCCCCGTCGCGCTCGGCGGCGCGGGCGAGCTCGACGGAGTGGTGCGTGTCATTGGTACCGACGCCGGCGACGACGTGGGCGCGGTCGCCGACGGCCTCCAGGACCGCCCGCACGAGCTCCGATTTCTCCGCGTCGCTGGTGGTCGGGGACTCGCCGGTGGTGCCGTTGATGACGAGGCCGTCGTTGCCTGCGTCCACCAGATGGGTGGCGAGCCGCTGGGCGCCGTCGAGGTCGAGTGCGCCGTCCGCCGTGAAGGGCGTGACCATGGCGGTGAGGACCCTCCCGAAGGGGGTCTGCGGAGTGGAGATCGGAGCCATGGGTAACACGCTACTCGCTGCTCAGCGCCGGGTGTCCCCTAGGGGGACGGGAGAAAGGGATCCCGGCGCTGCCTGCTCGGGGGTTCAGGCAGCGCCGGGTCCGTTTGATCAGCCTAGATGAACTTCACTAAACGTCGCAATACGGACACTTCCCATCGTGTGTTCGGACATATGTGCCCTCCGGAACCGCACGATCGGCCAGTTCTCACATCCGTCGGCCTCCCCGCCCTCCTCCCGAAGGATGAGATACGGCTGCTGTGATGAAAAAGGGCACCGAAACCACCGTTTCGTCGTCTGTACCTGTGACACAGGACGACGAAAGAAGGAGAGTGGCCCCGATGTTCCTCCCCCAGACCCCGCCGGGAGGTAGCCCCGGGGAAGAGGCCGTGCCGTTCGCGTTCGTCGCGGAGGCGGACCACTTCCGCAGTAACGTCACTCCACCGCCCCGGGAGCGCCTCAGCCCCTCCCAGGTCGTGGGTCGCGCGCTGCTCGGGTTGACCATCGTGGCCGGCCTCGTCGGCTCCCTGGTCCTCGGGATGCCCTCGCTCCAGTCCGGTGACCCGGCCGGTCGTCAGCAGCAGTCCGAGGCCTCCGACAACCGCTGAGGTAGCCTCACCGGGCACTGCCCCTTCGAGCGTGCTGATGAGTGAGGACCTGCCGTGCCCCTGCCCTTCCTGACGGCCGACCGTGCTTTTGACACGACCGACCACGTCGCCCTGCCGTTCGACGACCACGACCAGTGGCGCCGTCCGTACCGGCCGGGGTCCTGGCGGGTGGGGACGGCCGCGCTCGCGCTGCTGCTCGCTTCGTTCGTGCTGCTCGCCGCAGTGATCATTGCGGCGGCGGGAGCCTTCGGCGGCGCGGCCGTCACCTTCGGCATCGCCGTGCTCATCATCGCGAGCGCCCTGCGCATGTTGCGCATGGGCACCTGGGTGAGCCGCGCCGGCATCCGGCGGGTGGGCTTCCTCGCGACCTCCACCGTGCCCTGGACGAAGGTGACCTCCGTCCGGACCGCCCAGCAGCCGGTGCGCTGGCTGGGGCTCCCCCGCACGGTCCAGGGCCAGGCCCTGGTGCTCGACCGGCGGGCCGGTGAACAGCTCCTGCTGCTCACCGACCACAACTCGGACTTCCTCTCCCGCGTGGAGGCCTTCGACCGGGCGGCCGACACCATCGAGGCCTGGAACGCCGAATACGGCACGGGCCAGACGGCTACGCGCTGACCGGACGCCCCTCGTGGAGCGCGATGGCCCGCTGCATCGCCTTGCGGGCCCGGGGGGTGTCCCGTGCGTCGTGGTAGGCCACCGCGAGCCGGAACCAGCAGCGCCAGTCCTCGGGCGAGTCCTCCGCCTCGGCCTTGCGCCGGGCGAACACCTCGTCGGCGGAGTCCCGGTCGATCCGACCGCCCTCGGTGCGCTTCAGCTCGTCGACGGGCAGGCCGCCCTCGGCCTCCAGCTCCGCGGCGAGGCGGTTGGCCCGGCGCGCGAAGCTGGTGTTCTTCCAGAGGAACCAACCGCCGACGGCCGGCAGCAGGAACGCCACCGCGCCCATGCCCATGGCGGCCGGTTCCCCCGTGAGGAGGAGGAGCACGCCCTCCATCGCCACCACGCCGAAGACGAGGACGAGGACGGTGGCCAGGAATACGTATGTGATCTTTCCGCCCATGACCGTCAGCCCAGGTCCAGGAAGTTCTCCAGGCCGAAGGTGAGGCCCGGGGCGGAGGTCACGCGGCGGGCGGCCAGCAGGATGCCCGGCATGAAGCTGGAGTGGTGCAGCGAATCGTGGCGGACGGTGAGGGTCTCCCCCTCACCGCCGAGCAGCACCTCCTGGTGGGCGAGGAGCCCCCGGAGGCGTACGGCGTGCACGGGAACGCCGTCCACGTCCGCCCCCCGCGCCCCGTCGAGGGCGGTGGTCGTGGCGTCGGGCTGCGGGGCGCAGCCTGCCTTCGACCGGGCCTCGGCGATCAGCTGGGCCGTGCGGGTGGCGGTGCCGGAGGGGGCGTCCACCTTGTTCGGGTGGTGCAGCTCGACGACCTCGACCGACTCGAAGTACGGGGCCGCGATCTGTGCGAACTTCATGGTGAGGACCGCGCCGATCGAGAAGTTCGGCGCGATGAGGACACCGGTGTCCGGGGAAGCGGCGAGCCAGGAGTTCAGCTGCGCGAGGCGCTCTTCGGTCCATCCGGTGGTGCCGACCACGGCGTGGATGCCGTGGCCGACGCAGAAGTCGAGGTTCTGCATGACCGAGTCGGGGGTGGTCAGCTCGACGACGACCTGGGCGCCCGCCTCGGTGAGCGCTTCCAGCCGGTCGCCGCGGCCGAGGGCCGCGACCAGTTCCATGTCCTCGGCCGCCTCGACGGCCTTGACCGCCTCCGAGCCGATGCGGCCCCGTGCACCGAGGACCGCCACGCGCAGCTTGCTCATTGCTCTGAATTCCTTAAGTGCTCGGGGTCAGGAGACCGCTTGGTGGAGGCGGTCCGCCTGCTTGTCCTTCAGCGGGCCTATCACCGAGAGCGAGGGCCGCTGGTTCAGTACGTCGTGGGCGACCTCGCGGACCTCGTCCGGGGTGACGGCGGCTATGCGGGCGAGCATGTCGTCGACCGACATCTGGGTGCCCCAGCACAGTTCGCTCTTGCCGATGCGGTTCATCAGCGCGCCGGTGTCCTCCAGCCCCAGGACGGTAGAGCCGGAGAGCTGGCCGACGGCCCGGGTGATCTCCTCGTCCGTGAGGCCGTCCGAGGCGACCTTGTCGAGTTCGTCCCGGCAGATCTTCAGGACGTCGTGGACCTGGTTCGGTCGGCAGCCCGCGTACACGCCGAAGAGGCCGCAGTCGGCGAAGCCCGAGGTGTACGAGTACACGCTGTAGGCCAGGCCCCGCTTCTCGCGGACCTCTTGGAAGAGCCGGGAGGACATGCCGCCGCCGAGGGCGGTGTTCAGCACTCCGAGGGCCCAGCGGCGGTCGTCGGTGCGGGCCAGGCCCGGCATCCCGAGGACCACGTGGGCCTGCTCGGTCCTGCGGGTCTGGAGCTCGATGCGGCCGGCCGTGCGGAGGCTCCGCACTCCCTGACGGGGAGCGACGGGAACCGCATCGGTGCGGGTGAGGGCGCCGGCCTTCTCGAAGGCCCGGCGGACCTGGCGCACCACGGTGGCGTGATCGATGTTGCCCGCGGCGGCGACGACCAGATGGGTCGGGTCGTAGTGCTTCTTGTAGAAGCGGGCGATCTGGCCGCGGCTCAGCGCGTTGATCGTGTCGACGGTGCCCAGGACCGGACGGCCCAGCGGGGTGTCACCGAACATCGTCTGCGCGAACAGTTCGTGCACCACGTCGCCCGGGTCGTCCTCGGTCATCGCGATCTCTTCGAGGATGACGCCGCGCTCGGCGTCCACGTCCTCGTCGAGGATGAGCGAGTCGGTGAGCATGTCGCAGACGACGTCGATCGCCAGCGGCAGGTCCGTGTCGAGCACCCGGGCGTAGTAGCAGGTGTACTCCTTCGCCGTGAAGGCGTTCATCTCGCCGCCGACCGCGTCGATCGCGGCGGAGATGTCGAGGGCGGACCGCTTGCGGGTGCCCTTGAAGAGGAGGTGCTCCAGGTAGTGGGTGGCGCCGTTGAGCGTGGGGGTCTCGTCACGGGAACCGACGTGTGCCCAGATGCCGAAGGTGGCGGAGCGCACGGAGGGGAGGGTCTCGGTGACGATCCTCAGTCCTCCGGGGAGGGTCGTGCGGCGGACCGTGCCGATGCCGTCCTTGCCCGGGAGGAGCGTTTGGGTACGGGCGACGGCCCGCCCCTCCGAAGAGGGGCGGGCCGTCGCGCGGGAACTACGGGACGTCACTTGGCAGCGTCGTCCTTGTCACCTTCGGCGGCGTCCTCGTCCGCGATCACGGGGATCAGGGAGAGCTTGCCGCGCTGGTCGATCTCGGCGATCTCGACCTGGACCTTGGAGCCGATCGCGAGCACGTCCTCGACGTTCTCCACGCGCTTGCCACCGGCGAGCTTGCGGATCTGCGAGATGTGCAGCAGGCCGTCCTTGCCCGGGAGCAGGGAGACGAAGGCACCGAAGGTGGTGGTCTTGACGACCGTGCCCAGGTACCGCTCGCCGACCTCCGGCATGGTCGGGTTGGCGATGCCGTTGATCGTGGCGCGGGCGGCCTCGGCGGCCGGGCCGTCGGCGGCACCGATGTAGATGGTGCCGTCGTCCTCGATCGTGATCTCGGCGCCGGTGTCCTCCTGGATCTGGTTGATCATCTTGCCCTTGGGGCCGATGACCTCACCGATCTTGTCCACGGGGATCTTGACGGTGATGATCCGCGGGGCGTTCGGGGACATCTCGTCCGGGGTGTCGATCGCTTCCATCATCACGTCGAGGATGTGGAGACGGGCGTCGCGGGCCTGCTTGAGGGCCGCGGCCAGGACGGAGGCCGGGATGCCGTCCAGCTTGGTGTCGAGCTGGAGGGCGGTGACGAACTCCTTCGTACCGGCGACCTTGAAGTCCATGTCGCCGAAGGCGTCCTCGGCACCGAGGATGTCGGTGAGGGCGACGTAGTGGGTCTGGCCGTCGATCTCCTCGGAGATCAGGCCCATGGCGATGCCGGCGACGGGGGCCTTGAGCGGCACACCGGCGTTCAGCAGCGACATGGTGGAGGCGCAGACGGAGCCCATGGACGTCGAGCCGTTGGAGCCGAGGGCCTCGGACACCTGACGGATCGCGTAGGGGAACTCCTCGCGGGCCGGGAGGACCGGCACGATGGCGCGCTCGGCGAGGGCGCCGTGGCCGATCTCGCGGCGCTTGGGCGAGCCCACGCGACCGGTCTCGCCGACGGAGTACGGCGGGAAGTTGTAGTTGTGCATGTAGCGCTTGCGGGTCACCGGGGAGAGGGTGTCCAGCTGCTGCTCCATGCGGAGCATGTTGAGGGTGGTGACGCCCAGGATCTGGGTCTCGCCACGCTCGAACAGCGCCGAGCCGTGCACGCGCGGGATGGCCTCGACCTCGGCGGCGAGCGTACGGATGTCCGTGATGCCGCGGCCGTCGATGCGGACCTTGTCCTTGATGATCCGCTCGCGGACCAGCTTCTTGGTCAGCGCGCGGTAGGCACCCGAGATCTCCTTCTCGCGGCCCTCGAAGGCCGGGAGGAGCTTCTCGGCGGCGAGCTCCTTGATGCGGTCGAGCTCGGTCTCGCGCTCCTGCTTGCCGGCGATGGTGAGTGCCTGGGCGAGCTCGTCCTTGACGGCGGCGGAGAGCGCCTCCAGGACGTCGTCCTGGTAGTCGAGGTAGACCGGGAACTCGCCGGTGGGCTTGGCGGCCTTGGCGGCGAGGTCCGACTGGGCCTTGCAGAGCACCTTGATGAAGGGCTTCGCGGCCTCGAGACCGGCGGCGACGACCTCCTCGGTCGGCGCCTCGGCGCCGCCCTTGACCAGCTGGATGGTCTTCTCGGTGGCCTCGGCCTCGACCATCATGATCGCGACGTCGCCGTCCTCGAGGACGCGACCGGCGACGACCATGTCGAAGACGGCGTCCTCGAGCTCGGTGTGCGTCGGGAAGGCGACCCACTGGCCGTTGATCAGGGCGACACGGGTGCCGCCGATCGGGCCGGAGAAGGGCAGGCCGGCCAGCTGCGTGGAGCAGGAGGCGGCGTTGATCGCGACCACGTCGTAGAGGTGGTCGGGGTTGAGCGCCATGATCGTCTCGACGATCTGGATCTCGTTGCGCAGGCCCTTCTTGAAGGAGGGGCGCAGCGGGCGGTCGATCAGGCGGCAGGTGAGGATCGCGTCCTCGGAGGGGCGGCCCTCCCGGCGGAAGAAGGAGCCGGGGATCTTTCCGGCTGCGTACATCCGCTCCTCGACGTCGACCGTCAGGGGGAAGAAGTCGAGCTGGTCCTTGGGCTTCTTCGAAGCGGTGGTCGCCGAGAGGACCATGGTGTCGTCGTCGAGGTAGGCGACGGCGGAACCGGCGGCCTGCTTGGCGAGGCGGCCGGTCTCGAAGCGGATGGTGCGGGTGCCGAAGGTGCCGTTGTCGATGACGGCCTCGGCGTAGTGGGTCTCGTTCTCCACTATGGGTTTCTCCTACGTATTCGTCTTTGCGTCTTTCGGCCCGTGTGGCCGGGGACGGTGATCGACGGGGACGGAGAAGCTCGCCTCAAATGCGGGCCGGTCTTCGATCGAAGCACCCGGGACTCTTTCCCGGGGGCCACTACCGAGGACCGGCGGCTCCTCGCCCGTCGTATGGGGTTGTGCGACCAGACTAAGTGGCGATGTGCACTTTGCGCACGTACAGCAAAGGGAGCGGCCCCCTAAAAGTGGGAACCGCTCCCTCGTGCAGCGTCTTACTTGGCGCCGGCCGCACCGCGGCGGATGCCGAGGCGGTCGACCAGCGCACGGAAGCGCTGGATGTCCTTCTTGGCCAGGTACTGCAGCAGGCGGCGGCGCTGGCCGACCAGGATCAGCAGACCACGGCGGGAGTGGTGGTCGTGCTTGTGCTGCTTGAGGTGCTCGGTCAGGTCCGAGATGCGGCGGGACAGCATCGCGACCTGGACCTCGGGGGAGCCGGTGTCGCCCTCCTTGGTGCCGAACTCGGCCATGATCTGCTTCTTGACGGCGGCGTCGAGAGCCACGCGGATCTCCTCAGTAGTGTTCGTGCGCCCGTGAGTGCCCCTGGTCTTGTTCTCAGGGGAAGCTTCCGTGACTCGACGGGCGAAGGTCCGATGGGCGCAGCTTCCAGAGGTTTCCGAGTGACCTCGGGTTTCCGGAAGCGCGTACACAAACGGCCGTCACACAGCGTACCAGCTCGCCGGAGCTCCCCGTGATCCGGTTCCTACTTGCTGGTGAGGGAGCGGACGGTCGAGAAGACGTCGAGGACGGCGAGGCAGAGCGGAACGAGGGAGAGCAGGACGAAGGCCTCGGCCAGATCGAGGAGACGGCCCCAGAACGGCGAGAGGCCCTTCTTCGGGATGATCAGGCCGATCGCGGTGATCAGCGCGGCCCCGGCGGCGACGGAGGCGGTGAGCCAGATCGTGCGGATGTCCAGCCCGCCCCGGTCCCCGTACATGAGGAGGTCCTTGACCAGGTCGGCCGGCGGGTTGAGGGAGAGGCCGAGGACGAGCAGGGCGATGGCCGCGATTCCGGCGACGAGGACGCAGACGACCTGCGAGGTGTAGCGGAAGAGGCGGGCGCGCAGCAGCATCGCGAGGCCGGCGGCGAGGGCGAGGAGCTGGCCCCAGACGTTTCCGGCGAAACCGAGGACGGCCGCCGAGCCGACGAGGACGGCCGCGCAGCCGCCGACCAGCCCGAGGAGCATCTCGTGGCCGCGGCGGGCCTGCAGGGCGATGCGCTCGCCGTCGACGGGCTGCGCCTCCTCGCCCTGCTGCGGGTCGGTGGAGAACTCGTCCTCGGTGGCGCTGCGCGGGGCGGCGTAGCCGATGGGGAGCCGGGCGAAGCGGGCGGAGAGGCCGGGCAGGAAGGCGACGAGGCCGAGGGCGACGGGGGCGCAGACGGCGGCGGCCTCGGTGGCGGTGGCCTCGGTGAGGATCACCAGGAAGGTGGCGAGGGTGCCGATGCCGGCGAGGAAGGTGGCGGCGACGAAGGGGGCGTCACCGCTGGGGGTGAGTGCGACGAGGGCGACGGAGGCCACGAGGACGGTGACGCAGCCGAGGAGGAACTGCAGGCGGCCGGGGCCCTGGCCGGCGTCGGCGGCGATGATGCCGGAGCCGGCGATGAGGAGCAGGGGGAGTGCGCCGAGGCCGAGGGCGACGGCGGTCGCCCGGTCGGCGTAGACGCGGGCGCGGACGCCGGCGAAGGCGGTGAGGAGGATTCCCGCGGAGCCCGCGATCACCCCGGGGAGGCTGTGCATGTCGTGGCGGACCGGGTCGGCGAACCAGAGGACGAAGCCCATGAGGACGAGCAGCAGGACTCCGCCGAGGAGGCCGGCGCCGCGCAGCAGGTCGTCGCTCCACAGGTGTCGGTCGCGGGTGACGGCGGAGGCGACGGCGTCGGAGACGTCGTCGTAGACGGCGGGCGGGAGGGACTGCGCGAAGGGGCGGAGGGAGAGCACTTCGCCGTCGAGGACCTGTTGGGCGGCGAGGGTGCGGGCGCCGTCGAGGACGGATCCGTCGCGGCGGACCAGGTGGTAGCCGGTCGGGGTGCCCGGGTCCTGGGTCTGTCCGGTGAGGCGCAGGATCTCCGGGTAGACGTCGGCGACGGCGATGTCCTCCGGGAGCGCGACGTCGATGCGGCTGTCCGGCGCCACGACGGTGACGCGGCAGAAGCCGGTCGCTGCGGTCGTACTCACGTGTCTGGACCCCCTGATTCGCGGTTGCGCACGATGCGCGCGCCACCCTACCGGGGACCGGTGGAGGGGGCTGCAAGTAGGATCGCCGTCCCATGGGGGAAGTCCGCGCGCTCGGCTGCCGACAGGGGTGCCGTGCGGAAGCTCCCGCCACGAGCCCACCTCCAACGAGGGATTGATGCGCCGGTGAGCCAGATCGTCGTCAAACGCCCGCCGAGGTCCCTTCCTCCGGAAGTGCCCGGTGAGGAACTGGTCCTGGAGTCCCCGCCGGAACTCCCGCGGGGACAGCAGGAGTCGGCGTTGATGCAACTCCTGCCGATGCTCGGCATGGGTTCGTCGGTGGTCTTCTTCTTCATGACCCCGTCTCCGATCATGCGGATCATGGGCACGCTCATGCTGGCGTCGACGGTCGCGATGGCCGTCGCGCAGTTCGTGAGGTTCCGGCGCGGTACGCAGGGGCAAATGGCCGATGTCCGCCGCGACTACCTCAAATACCTTGCGCAGACCCGGCGTGCGGTCCGTCGGACGGCGCGCAAGCAGCGGGACGCCCAGCTGTACCTGCACCCGGCGCCTGAGCAGTTGTGGTCGGTGGTGGCCGAAGGGTCCCGGGTGTGGGAGCGCCGGGTCGGCGACCACGACTTCGGGCAGGTGCGGATCGGGCTCGGTGCGCAGCAGTTGGCGACGCCGCTGGTGGCCCCGGACACGGCGCCGGTGGACGAACTGGAGCCGCTGTGCGCGGGGGCGATGCAGCAGTTCCTCGCGGTGCACGGGACCTTGGACGGGCTGCCGATGGCGGTCTCGATGCGGGCGTTCTACCACGTGACGGTGTCCGGTGAGCCGGAGGCGGCGCAGGCGGCGGCGCGGGCCCTGGTGGCGCAACTGGTGACGCTGCACTCGCCCGAGGACCTGATGCTCACCGTGGTGGCGGCGCGCTCGGCGCAGGAGCGCTGGGACTGGACGAAGTGGCTGCCGCACGCCCAGGTGCCGGGTCAGGTGGACGGTGCGGGCAGCAAGCGGTTGTTCGGGGACGACCTCACCGAGCTGGAACAGTCGGTGAGGTCGATGCTGGACGGGCGTCCCCGGTTCTCCCGGGACAACCAGCCGGTGCTCGACCAGCCGCACATGGTGGTGGTGCTGGACTCCGATTCGGTGCGCGGCGGTCTGGTGCCGCCGGACTCGCTGCTCGCGACGCCGGAGGGCCTGCAGGGCGTGACGATCGTGGAGGTCGTCTCCGGCGAGCTCGACGAGCCGCGCGGTGGTCTCTCGGTGGTGGTGCGGCCGGGTCGGCTGTGGCTGGAGTCGGGCGCCGGCTTCGCGTACGAGGGGACGCCGGACGGGATGTCGCTGCCGGCGGCCGAGGCGCTGGCCCGGCAGCTCGCACCCTTGCGGACGGGCGGTGGTGACGACGACGAACCGCTGCTCGCGAACCTGGACTTCACGGATCTGCTGAACCTGGGCGACGCGGCCTCGGTGGACGTGGCCCGGACCTGGCGGCCCCGCTCGGTGGCCGAGCGGCTGAGGGTGCCGATCGGGGTGGGCGAGGACGGCCAGCCGGTCATGCTGGACCTGAAGGAGGCCGCGCAGGAGGGCATGGGCCCGCACGGCCTGTGCGTCGGCGCGACGGGTTCCGGAAAGTCGGAACTGCTGCGGACGCTGGTGCTGGGTCTGGCGGTGACCCACTCGTCGGAGACGCTGAACTTCGTCCTCGCCGACTTCAAGGGCGGCGCGACCTTCGCGGGCATGTCCCAGATGCCGCACGTGGCGGCGGTCATCACCAACCTGGCGGACGACCTGACGTTGGTCGACCGGATGGGCGATGCGATCCGCGGTGAGCTCCAGCGGCGCCAGGAACTGCTGCGCTCGGCGGGCAACTACGCGAACATCCACGACTACGAGAAGGCGCGGGCCGCGGGTGCTCCGCTGGAGCCGCTGGCCTCGCTGGTCCTGGTGATCGACGAGTTCTCCGAACTCCTCACCGCCAAGCCCGACTTCATCGACATGTTCATCCAGATCGGCCGCATCGGCCGTTCCCTGGGCGTGCACCTGTTGCTCGCTTCGCAGCGCCTGGAGGAGGGCAAGCTGCGCGGCCTGGACACGTACCTCTCGTACCGGATCGGTCTGCGGACCTTCTCGGCCGCGGAGTCGCGGACGGCGCTCGGCGTGCCGGACGCCTACCACCTGCCGTCGGTGCCGGGCTCGGGATATCTGAAGTTCGGCACGGACGAGATGACCCGCTTCAAGGCGGCGTACGTGTCGGGGACGTACCGGACGGGCGGACCGCGGCTGGAGGTCGGTCAGTTGCCGGTGGAGCGGCGACCCGCGCTGTTCACCGCGGCGCCGGTGCCCGTGGTGTACGCGGCTCCGGACCCGGCGTACCTGACGGCGCGGCGCCAGGAGGAGGACGACGCCCTCGCGGACACGGTCCTCGACGTGATCGTGCGCCGTCTGGAGGGGCAGGGGGTGCCGGCGCACCAGGTGTGGCTGCCGCCGCTCGACCAGGCGCCCTCGCTGGACCAGTTGCTTCCCGGTCTGGCCCAGACCGCGGACCGGGGGCTCACGGCGGCGGAGTACACGCGTCAGGGCGGGCTGACGGTGCCGCTCGGGCTGATCGACAAGCCGTTCGAGCAGCGGCGCGAGGTGCTGTACCGGGACTTCTCGGGTGCGGCCGGTCACATGATGGTGGTCGGCGGTCCGCAGTCCGGCAAGTCGACCATGATGCGGACGTTGATCTCTTCGTTCGCGCTCACGCACACACCGGCCGAGGTGCAGTTCTACTGCCTGGACTTCGGCGGCGGCGGCCTGGTGTCGCTGGTCGACCTGCCGCACGTCGGCGGGGTGGCCTCGCGGCTCGACCCCGAGCGGGTGCGACGGACGGTCGCGGAGGTGATGGGGGTGCTCAACCGGCGGGAGGAGTTCTTCCGCTCGCACTCCATCGACTCGATCGCGACCTACCGGCGCAAGCGCGCCGCGGGCGAACTGCCGGGCGAGGCCTGGGGCGACGTCTTCCTGGTCGTGGACGGCTGGGGCGGCTTCCGCAACGACTACGACGTGTTGGAGCCGGTCGTCGCGGACATCGCCGCGCGGGGTCTGGGCTACGGCATCCACGTGGTGATCACCGCGGCCCGTTACATGGAGGTGCGGGCGGCGCTCAAGGACCAGATGCTGGGCCGGCTCGAACTGCGGCTCGGTGACGTCATGGACTCGGAGTTCGACCGCAAGGTCGCGGCGAACGTGCCGACCGGCGTGCCGGGCCGCGGGCAGGTGCCGGAGAAGCTGCACTTCATGGGTGCGCTGCCGAGGATCGACGGGTCGAGTTCGGCGGCCGACCTGGCGGAGGGCACGGCGGCGTTCGTGCAGTCGGTGAAGGCCGCGTGGCCCGGGGCACCGGCCCCGGCGGTGCGACTGCTGCCGCGCAAGCTGCCGGCGGAGCAGCTCCCGAAGGGCTTCGAGTACCCGCAGCACGGCATCGCGATCGGCATCGACGAGACGAACCTGGAGCCGGTCTTCGTCGATTTCGAGTCGGATCCGTTCTTCCTGGTCTTCGGCGAGAGCGAGTCCGGCAAGACGGCACTGCTGCGGTTGATCGCCAAGCAGTTGTGCGAGCGGTACACGCCGGAGCAGGCCCGGATCGTGGTGGGCGACTACCGGCGGACGATGTTGGAGGCGGTGGCGCCCTCGCACCTGCTGGAGTACGCGCCGATGGCCTCGGCCATGCAGATGCACATGGACGCGATCAACACGGTGATGACGAAGCGGGCGCCGAAGCCCGACATCACGCCACAGCAGCTGCGGGACCGCAGTTGGTGGACGGGGCCGCAACTCTTCGTGCTGGTCGATGACTTCGAGCTGGTGGCGACCAACTCGGGCAATCCGCTGGCGGTCCTGGTGGAGAACCTGCCGTTCGCGCGGGACGTCGGCATCCGGTTCATCGTGGCGCGCAACCAGGCCGGGGCCTCCCGGGCCATGTACGAGCCGTTCATGCAGCGGATGCGGGAGTTGGGCGCACAGGGCGTGATCCTCTCCGGCGACCCGCAGGAGGGCGACATCCTGGGCAGCGTCCGGGCGCGGCCGATGCCTCCGGGTCGGGGCACGTTCGTGTCCCGGAAGCGTGGTGCTCCGCTGGTCCAGTTGGGCTGGCTGCCCGAACAGCACTGAGCGGAGCGTTCCCTCCCACTACTGTGGGAGGGAACGCCGTACCACCGCGAAGGGAACGCGCCGATGAGCGACGCACACGACAGCACGGCCGACGGCCCTTCGGAGGGCGCCGCCGACGGCGCCCGCGCCGCCGAGCGGGAGCGCGAGAAGGAGGAGCTGTACGCGCTCGACATCTCCGGCGTCGCGTGGGAGGGCGCCCCCGGGACCAGCCCGGACGAGGAGCGGGTGGAGATCGCGCGGCTGCCCGGCGGCGCGGTGGCGATGCGCTCCTCCCTCGACCAGGAGACGGTGCTCCGGTACACGAAGGCGGAGTGGGACGCGTTCGTCCTGGGCGCCAGGGACGGCGAGTTCGACCTTCGCTGATCCGCGCCGGACGTGCATGAGGGGGTGGCCCGCGGGACGGGCCACCCCCTCATGTGCGCCGGTGTCGAACCGGACGGCTCACATCATGCGGAACCGGGCGGCGTTGCCCCGGTCGGTGTCCTGGTAGCCGATGACCGACTCGTCGAGGAGCTGGGCGATGCGCGACAGGTCCTGGTTCATGCCGGCCATGTCGCGGGTCAGGCGGTCCTGGCTCTCGCGGTAGGCGATCTTCGCCTCGCCCTCCCAGTTGGAGGCGACGCGGTTGACCTCGGCCATGAGGTCGTCGAGCTTCTGGGTGAGGGTGCTGGAGGTCAGGCGGACGTCGGCCGCCGCCTGCGTCACGGTGTCGTA
This sequence comes from Streptomyces sp. NPDC058872, assembly GCF_042743065.1. Lineage (NCBI taxonomy): Bacteria > Bacillati > Actinomycetota > Actinomycetes > Kitasatosporales > Streptomycetaceae > Streptomyces > Streptomyces sp. NPDC058872. The sequence continues at coordinate 37,285 of NZ_JBHYMK010000055.1, read as the reverse complement.
ATTGACCGCAGTGGTCATGGTGATGACTCCTGGAGTGAGAGTGGCGCGGAGGGGTGGTCGAGCCGGACGGCTCAGGCCATGCCGAGGATGGCGCTCTGGCCGCTGGAGGTGTCGTCCATCCGTCGGAAGGAGCGCACGCGGTCCTCTTCCTCCTGCGTGAACCCGTCGGCGCTCATGCGCATGATCTCTTCGAGCTTGACGAGCTCGACGCGCATGTTGCGGAGACGCTGGTTCAGGTCGTTCTGGACCCGGTCGTACTCCTTGCTCGCAGCGCCCTGCCAGCCCGCCTGGATGCGGTCCACCACTCCGTTGAGGGAGGTGATGCGGGACTGGAGCTCGTCGGAGAAGTCCTGGATCCGGCCGGCGAGCTTGACTTGTTCGGCACTGGTTACGTTCAGGTCTTTCGACATCTTGCCCCTTCTTCCTTCGGTGACCGCGACGGACGGACCGTCGGGCTTTCCGGTGGTGATGCGGACGGGAATCTTCTGATGCCGCCCCCGTGCTGGGGTCGCACTGGCGTGCCCCCAGCGGTCACTGTAGCCATTGGCGGCGGCAGTTCCAACTGCAAAGGGAGCTCTCGGCACTTGGTCGGTGCGCGGGTCATCGGGCCCCCTTCCTGCGGCGACTGTCGCGGATCACGGTGGCGGTCCCGGCGACCACGGCGACCAGGACGCCCCCGATTCCCAAGGCGTAGGTGGCCAACCGTTCGGAACGCTCCTGAGGGGTCTCCGACAGGGACAGGAGCGCCGGTTCGGGGGCCGGCGGCTTGGGCGGCCCCGGGTCCGGCACGGGCGAGGAGGGCGGCGTCCCGGGTTGGTCCGCGAGTGCCCGCACCGGATCCACCACCCCCCAACCGACGTGGTTGTCACGTCCGTTGATCGAACGGACGGCGGTCTGCTCGATCCGGGTGACGATCTGGGCCGCGGTCCACTTGTCGTGCTTGGCGCGGAGCAGGGCGGCGACCCCGGCGACGTACGGGGCGGAGAAACTGGTGCCGTTGTCGATGCACTGGCCGCCGCCGGGGACGGTGGAGACGATGTCGACGCCGGGGGCGGCGACGCCCACGAAGGTGCCGGACTGGGAGAACGCGGCGCGTTCGTTGTTCCGGTCGGAGGAGGCGACGGCCAGGACCCCGGGGAAGGCCGCCGGATAGGTGTTCTTGAGGGTGCCGTCCATGCCGTCGTTGCCGGCGGAGGCGACCACGACGACGTTCTTGGCGATCGCCCGGGCCACGGCCTTGGCCATGGTCGAGTCGGGTCCCAGCGGCTGGGTGGTGTCCTGGGAGATGTTGATGACGTGCGCGCCGGCCTGGACGGCGTGGTCGATCGCCAGGGCCATGGTGTCGGACTTGCCGCTGTTCTTCTCGTCGTTCTGCCGGATCGGGATGATCGTGGCCTCGGGCGCGATGCCGACGAAGCCGGTGCCCTTGCGGGGGCGGGCGGCGATGATGCCGGCGACCTTGGTGCCGTGGCCGACCTCGTCGACGGTTCCGTCGGTCTTGCCGCGCTGCACGTCGCCGGCGGAGGGGTTCTCCTTGTCGGGCTTGAGGTAGTCCTTGCCCGCCTTGGCGTCGACGGCGGTGCGCAGTTGGGGATTGACGTCGTCGACACCGGTGTCGATGACGGCGACCCGGACGCCCTTGCCCTTGGTGTCCTGCCACAGTTCGTCGAGCAGGACCCGCTGGAGCGGCCAGGGGGTTCCCTCGATCTGCTCCTTCATGGGGAAGGTGCACTGGCCGCTGCCGTCGAGGGCGGGACCGGAAGGGCGCGGCGGGGCGGGGGCGGCAGCCGCGGCGGTCTCCACGGGAGCGGCAGCCGCGGCGGGCAGGGCGGCGAGGAGGCCCGCGGCGAGCAGGGCGGGCGTGCGGTACGTCGTCGTCACCGGTGCCACCTCCTCAGGAACCCTGCGGCTGACGTGCACTGTTGGTGTCGAGGCGGGGGCCCTTCGACAGGAACTCCGACCACTCCATCGGGACGAGGACCGGCTGGACCTGCTCGTATCCGAGACGCTTCTGGGCATCGCTGGGCTCGGGCCGGTTGTCGGTCTGCTTCTGCTCTCCGGCACCGATCTCGGAACGGGCCGAGTCGCTGTCGCCGTTGGCCTGCACGGCGTACCGCAGGCCGGTGTCGGTGACCAGGAAGAGCGAGCCGTCGGGCGTCTTCTGCCGGCCCTGGACCTGGGTGTACAGGAGGCCGGTGCCGGGGGTCACGTACGTGCTGGTGCCGCCGGTGCTGATGTCCGCGGGGTAGTCGGTGCCGGCCCAGGTGGTGAGGGTGGCGTTGCCCTTCTCGTCGACGGCGGTGAGGACGTTGCAGATGGTGTCGCGGGCGCCCTCGCCGGTGGACGCGTTGATCTGGGTGGACTTCCGCGTCGGCCAACGAACGCCGTCGTGGAAGACGGTGGGGTCCGGGACGAAGGCGGAGGCGTCGACGGTGGTGGCCTTGCCGTCCATGTCGAGGACGCCGGTCTGCGGGGCGTTGATGAGCAGCCAGGCGGTGAAGGGGGTGACGGGTTGGACCTTGCCGGCCAGCACGACGTAGTGCTGCGGCCCGGAACCGGTCTGGGCGAGCAGGACCATGCCGATCCGGTTCTCCGTGCCGCTGAGGGTGTTGCCGGGGATGTCGGCCGCGGCGCCGACCTCGCCGTCGATGTGCGGGAAGTCGATCTCGTCGCCGGTCCGCAGGGTGGCGAGCCAGTCGTCGGTGACGGCCTGCGGCTCCTTCCCGAGGCCGACGAGGGCGGTGAGGAGTCCGGGGCGGTCGGCCTTCACCGGGTACTTGGTGCCGGTGTGGTCGATGAGGAACTGGGCCTTCCCCTGCTGCCCCTTGACGTAGAGCACCTGCCCGTCCTTGAGCTGGTTGGCGCCCTCGGTCCGCCGGGCGTCGCGCTGGGCGAAGAGGAAGGTCGCCTTCTGGACGCTGGCGCCCTTGCCGCCTCCGGGCTGCTCGCAGACGGCCCAGCGCTTGGCCGTGCCCGCGTCCTCCGCGCCGGGCAGCCGGTCGGGGGCGTACGGGATGCCGAGGATGGGGCCGCGGGGCGGCTTTCCCTCGTCCAGCTTCTTGTCCTCGACCTGGATGACCTGGAACTGGTCCGGGTTGAGGAGGAGTCGGGCGGAGGCGAGGTTGAGGACCGGGTGGAGCAGGGTCTTCTTGTCCTTGCCCGTGCCGGTCTCCAGGACCACGTAGCGGGTCGTCGACTGCTTGCCGACGATGACCCGGGTACCGGGGGTGTCCCACCCCTTGGGCGCGCTGGGCTTGAACATGCCCCAGGCGCCGAATCCCGCGACGACGAGGGCGGAGACGATCAGTCCGGGGAGGATCGCGCGGACCGGCTTCGGCGCCCCCTCCTCCGTGCCGGAGGGGGAGGGTTGGAGGAATGCCGCCACCGTGCGCTTCTTCGCAAAGGTGTACGCGTTGAGCTCGTCCCGCCGCGATGCCATGAGTCCCCATTCTCGTCAGGCGCGATCTCCGCACGGGGTCCCGGGGGTGTTGACACCCGGGCCCCGGCCTTCGGACCGGCCCCCTACTATGCCTGCTGTCCCGTGGGGTTCGAGGGGCGGGTAGGGTGATCCGGCCGCCAAAGCCCTGGCGGGCCAGGGTCATCGGGATGAATTGAGGGGGATTCTCCATCATGGCTTCCGCGAGGCGGAGGCGGCCCGCCGCAGCCGCTGCCTCCATACCCCCGCCCACGGGAACCGCCGCCTCGGTCGCACCGAGGCTTCAGGCGCGTCCCGGACACTTCGGTTCGTTCCGATTGCAACAACTGGTGCTGATCGAGGTGGCGGCGGCCCTGCTGTTGCTCGCCTGGGTCGTGGAGCCGGTGTTGCTCGTGCCCGCGGGCGCGGTCGCCGTGGCACTCGTCCTGCTCGCCGTGGTGCGCAGGCACCGGCGTTCGCTGCCCGAGTGGCTCGGCACCTTCCTCGCCCTGCGCGCCCGGTCGCGCCGCGCTTCCTCGTTCACGGTGCCCCAGGGCACCGAGCCGGGGCTGGCCCCGCTCGTCGAGTGCGATCCGGCGCTCCGGACCTACGCGTACAGCGACCGCGAACGGCGTCCGGTCGGGATGGTCGGTGACGGCACCTTCCTCACCGCGGTGTTGCGGGTCGAATCGGACGGTACGGCGCTGCGCGCGGACCGCGCGGCGAAGCCGCTGCCCGTCGGGCTGGTCCGGGACGCGCTGAGCGTCGACGGGATCCGTCTGGAGTCGGCACAGATCGTGCAGCACACCCAGCCGGCGCCCGCACCGCACCTGCCCGCCCAGTCGATGGCGGCCCGCAACTACGGCCCGCTGCAGGCGCAGACGGGTTCGCCCGCGGTGCGGATCACCTGGATCGCGCTCAAGCTCGACCCCGAACTCTGCTCGGAGGCGGTCGCCGCACGTGGTGGTGGTCTCGTCGGCGCCCAGAAGTGCGTGGTCCGGGCGGCCGACCAGTTGGCGAGCCGGCTCGCGGGGGCCGGGTTCCGGGCGAACGTCCTGACCGAGCAGGAGCTCACCTCCGCGCTCGCCACGTCGAGCTGCGCCAGCCCGATGGCGATCGCACAGGCGGGGCGCGGGCAGGCGCAGGGACGTCGGACCCAGGAGACGGCCCGGACCTGGCGGGTGGACGACCGGCGGCACACGACGTACTGGGTCGGGCGCTGGCCGCAGTTGGGGGGCCGGAACGGCGGTGCCGGTGCGTCGATGCCGCAACTGGTGGCGCTGCTGACTTCGCTGCCCGCGCTCGCGACGACGTTCAGCCTGACGCTGAGCGGCGGGGACCGGCAGGAGGTGACGGTGACCGGACACGTGCGGATCACGGGGCGCAGCGACGAGGAACTGGTGAGTGCGCGGCACGAACTGGAGCGCGCGGCGCGCGGGGTGAAGACCGGACTCGTCCGGTTGGACCGGGAGCAGGTGCCCGGCATCCTCGCCACGCTGCCGTTGGGAGGTGCACGCTGATGTCCACGTCTTCCTTCGGCGCCTCGCGGACCGTCGGCGGCGCGCCCCGACGGCCGGGGCGGAGCGCACGGCCCCGGTTCGGCTTCGGGCTCGTCGGACCGCGCCGCGACCGACACTCCGTGCCCGTCGAGCAACTCGACGCACTGGCGCTGCCGGTGGGCGACGACGGCGTGGTGATCGGCGTCGATGCCGAGGGCCGGCCGGCGGTCCTCGGCATCAACCGGCCCGTCCCGTACGACGTGACCCTGATCGGCGGTCTGTGGACCGCCCAGGTGCTGGCCCTGCGGGCCGCCGCGACGGGCGCCCGGGTGGCGGTCGAGACCGGGCGGGCACCGGGCTGGACCTCCCTCGCGCAGGCAGCGGGCGGCGGGCAACCGTGCATCACCCTGCACGACGTGGGGCGGGTGCCGCCGCAGGGCGCATCGGCGGGCAGTCCGGTGGTCGTGGTGCGCGACTGCGGCATGCGACCGCCGCGCGGCCGGGTGGTCTCGGCTCCCTGGCAGTCCGTCGTGACGCTGCTGCCGTATCTGAGTCCGGCCGCACCGCGCCTCCTGGAGAAGTCCTCCCTGGTGGGAATCCAGCGGGTATCCCCCGACGAGGCGGAGCAGATCGGTCGCATCATGGGCCTGCAGCGCCAGGAGTACGAGGCGCTGTCCACGCTCGCGGACGGAGTGACCCTCTGGTGCACGCCGGGCGACCGCCAGTTCGTGATGACGCAGGCGACGGACGCCGAGACCGGATTGTTGGGCAGCGCCCGCCGGATGGACTGAGCGGGGACCAGGGCACACGAGTCGCCCGCGTACGTCCGTTTTGCATCGTTTGAAAGGGTGGGGGTTCTCACTCTGCGGCACGGCCGGGTCACTTGGGGGTCCGGCCGGTGCGCGGGGACGGGCGGGGAGGGCTCGTCGGGCATGTCCGGGGGCGGCCCGCGGCGATTAGGGTGGAAGGGGCCCCGCCCAGCACGGCACAAGGGTGCTCGACCACACCAGGAGGCAAAAGTGAACGGCGATCGCGACGAGATCCACGGGGGTTGGAATCCGCCCGCCGACGATCAGTCCGACGCGGATCCTGCCGAGATGACGGGTGAGTTCACCATCGACTACACCCCGCCCGCCTGGTACACGCAGAACGCGTCGGGCGGTGCGGGGGCGGGCGGTGCCACTCCCCCGCCGCCGAGCGGAGCGCCGGTCGCCGTACCGGGCCTCCCCGCGGGCAGCGGTTTCGAACCCGGCTGGAACATCGCACCGCCGGCCCCTCCGACGGCGGGCGCCGCCGTTCCCCCGGCCGCCGTTCCCCCGGCCTCCGTTCCGCAGGCCGCGGTTCCCCAGGCCGCCGTTCCGCCCGCGGCCCCCGGTCCCGTTGCACCGACCTCCGCTCCGCCGGCGGTCACGCCCGGAGCGCCGGTTCCGGGTCAGTCGGTGGGCGGTCCGCAACCCGCCGACGTGCCGCCCGTCCCCGCTCCGGCACCGGAAGCGCCCCCGGCCGGGCCCCCGTTCGGCGGCGGCGACATCGAGAGCGGCGCCACCATGCGCTTCTCCCCCGTCGCCCTCCAGCACGAGATCGCGGCGCGTTCGGCGGAGCGGGCGACGGATGCGGCGGCTCCCGCCGGATCCGCACCGGACACCGCCGGGGGAGCGGAAGCCGGGGAGGACGACGGCGCGGAGAACACCGGGAACCGGGCGTCCGCAGAGACCCCGAACGGCGCTCCCGCAGGGGACGCTTCGGAGGAGGGCGCCCTCCCGGAGGGCGTTTCCGCGGAGTCCGACGTCGCGCCGGCCGACGGCGGTGCGGCCGACGGCGGTGCGGCGGATGCCGGAACCAGAACCGTGCCCTCTGCCGCCCCGGCCTCGGTCCCGGCCGACGACGACGCCTCGGGTCCGCAGGACGAACCGGCCGCGCCCGCCGCGGAGACGGACACCACGGCGCCCTCGGAGGCCACGGTCGAGCCGGGCGCAGACCTCATGGGCGGAGCGGTCGGGGTCGCTTCCGGAGCCACTCCCTCCCCCTCTGCACACCCGACCGACAGCACACCGCAGGACGCCGCCCCGCAGGACGTCACCGGACAGGGCGCCAGCGGTGCTCCGGGGGCCTTCCCCGGTGTTCACCCCGCCGCGCCCGCGCCGCAGGCGGGGGCCGGATTGCCCCCGCTGCCCCCGGCGTTCCAGCCGGCCGCTCCCGAACCCGCGCAACAGTGGTCGCCCCCGGGCTCCCCGCCGGTACCGCCGCCCGTCGCGCCGATGCCGCAGCAGGGTGCCTGGACGACGCCGGCGGCGCCCGCAGCCGGCCCCGTACCCCCACAGGCCTCCGGTGCCTACGGCTATCCGCAGGTCCCGCAGGCCCCTGCGCCTCGGGGCGGGTACGGCTTCCCCCCTCCCGGGACGCCTCCGCAGCAGCCCGGATACGGCTACCCGCAGCAGCCCGGGGCTCCCGGTGGCCTGCCCCCGCAGGCCCCGGCCGGATACGGCTACCCGCACCCCGGAGCCGTACCCCCGCAGGCCCCGCAGGTCCCGCAGGTCCCGCAGCCGCCTCAGGACGGACAGCCGCCCGTCGATCCGCGGACCGGGGCCGCCTGGCCCTCGCCGGTGACCCACGACCAGCGGGAGCGTTCCGTGCCGGGCGCGCCGCTGGGCTACAACGCGGCCGTGGAGCTCTCGTCCGACCGGCTGCTGCGCAACAACAAGCAGAAGCCCAAGTCGAGCCGGAACCCCGGCGCCGGCAACCGCTTCAAGCTCGGCGGCCGGAAGGAGGAGGCGGAGCGGCAGCGCAAGCTGGAGTTGATCCGGACACCGGTCCTCTCCTGCTACCGGATCGCCGTCATCTCGCTCAAGGGCGGCGTCGGCAAGACCACGACGACCACCGCGCTCGGTGCGACGCTGGCCACCGAGCGGCAGGACAAGATCCTGGCGATCGACGCGAACCCGGACGCGGGCACGCTCGGCCGCCGCGTGCGGCGCGAGACCGGGGCGACCATCCGCGACCTGGTGCAGGCGATCCCGTACCTCCACTCGTACATGGACATCCGGCGGTTCACCTCGCAGGCGCCGTCCGGTCTGGAGATCCTCGCCAACGACGTGGATCCGGCCGTCTCGACGACCTTCAACGACGAGGACTACCGACGGGCCATCGACGTCCTCGGCAAGCAGTACCCGGTCATCCTGACCGACTCGGGTACGGGCCTGCTGTACAGCGCCATGCGCGGGGTCCTCGACCTCGCCGATCAGTTGATCATCATCTCCACGCCGTCCGTGGACGGTGCGTCCAGCGCCTCGACGACGCTGGACTGGCTCTCGGCGCACGGTTACGCGGATCTGGTGCAGCGCTCGATCACGGTCATCTCCGGGGTCCGCGAGACCGGAAAGATGATCAAGGTCGAGGACATCGTGCAGCACTTCCAGACCCGTTGCCGCGGTGTCGTGGTGGTGCCCTTCGACGAGCACCTGGCGGCCGGCGCCGAGGTGGACCTCGACATGATGCGGCCGAAGACCCGGGAGGCGTACTTCCACCTCTCCGCGATGGTGGCCGAGGACTTCGTCCGGGCCCAGCAGGCGCAGGGACTGTGGACCGGTGACGGTCAGGGCGCGGCACCGCCGCACATGGCCCCGCCGATGCCGGGTCAGCAGGGTCCGGGACACCCCGCCCCCGGACAGGTACCCGGACAGCCGATGCCCGGACAACCGGGCCCCATGCCCGGACAGTACGCACCCGGCCCACCCGCACCCGGACAGCCCTACGGAGCACAGCCCGGACAGCCCGGACAGCCCCACCCGCCGCACCCCGGACAACCGGGCACGCCCCCCTACGGACAACCGGGCATGCCGCAGCCCCAAGGGCACCCTCAGCCCTACCCGCCTCAGCCGTACCCGCCGATGCCGGGTCAGCAGGGTCCGGGACACCCCGCCCCCGGACAGGTACCCGGACAGCCGATGCCCGGACAGCCGATGCCCGGACAACCGGGCCCCATGCCCGGACAGTACGCACCCGGACAGCCCTACGGAGCACAGCCCGGACAGCCCCACCCGCCGCACCCCGGACAACCGGGCACGCCCCCCTACGGACAACCGGGCATGCCGCAGCCCTGGCAGCAGCCGCAGGACGCGGGCGAGTCCCAGCCGGGACGGCCGCTTCCTCCGCAGACGGATCCGCAACACCCCGGACAGGCACCGCCAGCGCCTCAGCAGTAGGGCGTCACCGGCTTAGACCAATGAGACCCCGTATCGGTTCACCGATACGGGGTCTCTTGGCGTTCCCGCAGCACAGAAGGGGTTTGAGGGATCGTTGACGACGGCAGACCACCGCTGATACACCTTCGCTCCATCCGTCGTCAGCCCAGGATCCACGACAAGAACTCCGACGCGAGGACAACGTCTCATGGTCATGGTCACGAAGGTCCCGCCCCGTCCCCCCGCCGCCCGCAGGGCCTTGCGGTGGGTGCTCGCCGCCGGCATCGCCGCCGGCCCCCTCGCCGTCTCCCCCGCCACGGCGCAGGCCGAGGACGAGAAGGGCGGCGGCACCACCCTCACGGTGGCGGTCTCGCAGAGCATCGACTCGCTGAGCCCGTTCCTGGCACAGCGGCTCACCTCGACCAGCATCCACCGGCTGGCGTACGAGTACCTCACGAACTACGACCCGAAGGACGCCCGCACGGTGCCGGGCCTGGCGACCGCCTGGACCTCCTCCCCCGACAAGTTGACGTGGACGTACACGATCCGCGAGGACTCGACGTGGTCGGACGGACGACGGGCCACTGCCGAGGACGCGGCCTGGACCTTCCGGACGATGATGACCGACCCGAACGCAGCCACCGCCAACGGAAGCTTCACGGCCAACTTCGCGGAGGTCACCGCGACCGACCCGCGGACCCTGGTCATCCGGCTGAAGAAGCCCCAGGCGACGATGACGGCGCTGGACGTGCCGATCGTGCCGAAGCACGTCTGGGAGAAGGTCACCGACTTCTCGACGTTCAACAACGACAAGGCGTTCCCGATCGTCGGCAACGGCCCCTTCGTCATCACGGACTTCAAGGTCGACCAGTACGTCAAACTCAAGCCCAACAAGACGTTCTGGCGGGGTGCGCCCCGGTTCGACGAGTTGGTCTTCAAGTACTACAAGGACGGTGACGCCGCCGTCGCGGCCCTGCAGAAGGGCGAGGTGTCCTTCGTGCCGAACCTGACGCCCGCTCAGGCAGCGGCGCTGAAGACCCAACCGGACATCAAGGTCAACGACGCCCCCGGCCGGCGCTTCTACGCCCTCGCCACCAACCCCGGAGCGAAGGCCCGGGACGGCAGGACCTTCGGCAACGGCCACCGGGCACTGCTGGACCCGGAGGTCCGCAAGGCCCTGTTCCTCGCCGTCGACCGGGCGACGCTCGTCGACAAGGTCTTCCAGGGGCACGCCGTCGAGGGCGAGGGGTACGTCCCGCCCCGCTTCGGCTCGTACTTCTGGAAGCCGGCGGCCGGACAGGAACGGGCCTACGACCCGGCCCGGGCGGCTCACGTCCTCGACGCGGCCGGCTACCGGAAGGACGCCACCGGCAAGCGGGTCGGCAAGGACGGCGTGCCCCTGGACTTCCGCATCCTCTGCCATGCCACCGACCCGAACGACAAGGCCGTCGGCAAGTACCTGCGGGAGTGGTGGGGAAAGCTCGGCATCGGCCTGCAGATGGAGTGCCTGGACAGCGTCTCCGACCCCTGGGCCAAGGGCGACTACGACCTGGCGTTCGACGGCTGGTCGGTCAATCCCGACCCGGACTACGTCCTCTCGATCCACACCTGCGGCGCGCTCCCGGCGACGCCGAAGGACTCCGGCGCCACCGACAACTTCATCTGCGACCGGGAGTTCGACGGGCTCTACGCACGGCAGGCGGTGGAGTACGACGCCGCCAAGCGGGCGGACCTGGTGAAGCGGATGCAGTCCCGGCTGTACGACACGGGGTACATGAACGTCATGGCCTATCCGAACGCCCTGGAGGCGTACCGCACGGACCAGATCGGATCCATCACGACCATGCCCGAGGCCGCCGGAAACCTGTGGGGACAGGACGGCTACTGGAGTTGGTGGTCGGCCGTGCCCGCCGCGCGGGCCGCGCAGACCGAGGGGGCCCCGTCCACCGGAGTGATCGTCGGCATCGGTGCGACCGTGGTGGTCGCGGTCGGCCTCGGCACCCTGTTCGGGCTGCGCCGCCGTGCCACCGCCGACGACCGCGAGTAGCGCATGACGACGGCAAGCACACCCGCCGACGCGGCGCGGGCCTCCTCGGCCCGCGCCGCGGAGGGCGCACCCCGCACCGGTTCCTCCTCCGGCTATCTCCGCCATGCGGCGGGGAAGCTGGGCGGCGCGCTCGTCTCGCTCCTCGCGGTCCTGGTCACCAGCTTCTTCCTGTTCCGGATCGTCCCCGGCGACCCGGTGAAGGCGATGACGCACGGCGTCCCCACCTCGGCCGAACAACTCGCGACGCTGAGGCACCAGTTCGGTCTCGACCTCCCGCTGTGGCAGCAGTTCACCGACTACTGCGCCAAGGCGCTGAGCGGCGATCTCGGCACTTCCTTCCAGTTCCGCTCCCCGGTCGGGGAGTTGATCGCGGCGAAACTTCCGGCGACGCTGCTGCTCACCGGGGTCGCCGTGGTGATCTACTCGGCGCTCGGACTGTGGCTCGGCACCCGTTCGGCCTGGCGGCACGGCGGTCTCGGCGACAAGCTGAACACCGGCATCGCGCTGACCCTGTGGTCGGTGCCCTCCTTCTGGCTCGGGCTGTTGCTGATCATCGTCTTCTCGGTCGGCGCGGGCCCGGTGCCGGGGCTCTTCCCGACCGGCGGCATGGAGTCCGGGACGGGCGAGACCGGCCTCGCCCACGTCCTCGACGTCACCCACCACCTGGTCCTGCCCGTCGTCACGCTGGTCGCGGTCGGCTATGCGCAGACCCTGTTGGTGATGCGCTCCTCGCTGCTCGACGAAATGGGCAGCGACTACCTGACGACGGCGCGGGCGAAGGGCCTGCGGGACGACCTCGTGCGCCGCCGGCACGCGGTGCCGAACGCGCTCCTGCCCACCCTCACCATGGTCTTCATCAACCTGGGCCACGTGGCGGCCGGTTCGATCCTGGTGGAGACGGTGTTCTCCTGGCCCGGGCTCGGCGGGCTCTTCTACCAGGCGCTGAGCGTGCCCGACCTTCCGCTGGTCCAAGGGCTGTTCGTGGTCTTCGCCGGAGCGATGATCCTGATGAACCTGATCGCCGACCTGCTCTATCCGCTGCTCGACCCCCGGGTGGGCCGATGACTTCCCTCGCCCGGGAGCGCCGCAGGGAATCGGCCGCCCGCTTCTGGAAGCAGTACCGCACCCACCGGGCAGGACTGTACGGCCTCGGGGGACTCGCCCTGATCGCCCTGATCGCGCTCGCGGCCCCGCTGCTCGTCGGCGCGGACGTGCAGTCCGTGACGGCGGCACCGGGCACGGCCCTGGAACCACCGGGCGCGGAGTTCCCCCTCGGCACCGACCGGTTCGGGCGCCCCCTGCTCGGCCTGCTGGTCTGGGGGGCGCGGATCTCCCTGCTCGTCGGCCTGCTCGCAGCGGCCCTCTCCGTCGCGATCGGAACGCTGGTGGGCATCCTCGCGGGGCACTACGGCGGTTGGCTCTCGACCACCGTCATGCGGATCACCGACTGGTTCCTGGTGATGCCCACCCTGGTCCTCGCGATCGTGCTCGCCACGGTGATGTCCCGGTCGATGTGGACGGTGGTGCTGGCGATCGGCGTGACCTCGTGGCCGACCACGGCCCGCCTGGTGCGGGCGCAGACGATCGCGGTGGAGTCCCGCCCGTACATCGAGCGGGCGGTGGCGCTGGGCGGCGGCCACCGGCACGTGATGACCCGGCACGTGCTGCCGAACGTGATGCCCCTGGTGCTCGCGCAGACCACGCTCGGCATCTCGACCGCGATCCTCACCGAGGCGACCCTCGCCTTCCTCGGCCTCGGTGACCCGACGGTGGTGTCCTGGGGCGGCATGCTCCAGGACGCCCGGGAGGCGGGCGCCGTCTCCTCCGGGCACTGGTGGTACCTGGCCCCGCCCGGGATCGCGATCGCACTGGTCGCGCTCGCCTTCACCCTGTGCGGGCGCGCGGTGGAGTCCGTGCTCAATCCGAAACTGGGGGTGGGGCGATGAGCCTGCTGGACGTACGGGACCTGAGGGTGACCTACGGGTCGGGTGCGGACGCCGTGCCCGCCGTGCGCGGGGTCGACCTGACCCTGGAGCCGGGGACCAAGCTGGGCGTGGCCGGCGAATCGGGTTGCGGCAAGTCCACCCTCGCGCTCGCGCTGCTGCGGCTGCTCCCCGCCTCGGCACGGATCGAGGGCACGATCCGACTCGACGGCGAGGACGTGCTGACCATGCCCTGGGGACGGCTCCGGGCCGTGCGCTGGGCGGGGGCGTCAATCGTCTTCCAGGGCGCGATGCACGCGCTGAACGCGGTGCAGCGGATCGGCGAGCAGATCGCCGAACCGCTGCTCGTGCACGGCCGGGCGACCCCGGCGGCGGCCCGTGGACGGGTCGCCGAGCTGCTCGAACACGTCGGCCTTCCGGCGGCCCGGGCCGCGGCCCATCCGCACGAGCTGTCCGGCGGGCAGCGGCAGCGGGTGATGATCGCCATGGCACTCGCCTGCGACCCCCGGCTGATCATCGCGGACGAGCCGACGACCGCGCTGGACGTGATGGTCCAGGCCCAGATCCTGCGGCTGATCGAGCTCCTCGTCGCCGAGCAGTCCATCGGCCTGCTGATGATCAGCCACGACCTGGCGGTCCTCGCCGACACCTGCGACCGGCTGGCCGTGATGTACGCGGGCCGGATCGTCGAGGAGGGACCGGCGCGGGCCGTCCACGAGGCGGCTGCGCACCCCTACGGGCGGGCGCTGTCCTCGGCCTTCCCCCGCATCGGGGACCCGGCGTCCCGTCGAGCGCCGCGCGGCCTGCCGGGCGATCCGCCGGACCCCGCCGCCCTGCCCGGCGGCTGCGCCTTCCACCCGCGCTGCCCGGTGGCGCTGGAGGTCTGCTTCGCGTCGGACCAGCAACTGAGGGAGGCGGGGGCGGGCCGCCGGGTCGCCTGCATCCACGGGGGGAGCACGCCGTGAACACCGAAATCCCCGCCCGCCCGCTCCTCTCTGCGCGCGGACTGCACGTCGCCTTCCCGGGTCGGCGGGGCGCACCGCCCGCGCGCGCGGTGGACGGCGTGGACCTGGACGTCGGGGCCGGCGAGATCATGGCGCTGGTCGGCGAGTCGGGCTGCGGCAAGACGACGCTGGCCCGTTCCCTGCTCGGTCTGGTCCGCCCCACGTCGGGGACGGTCTCCTTCGACGGGCAGCCGCTCGCCCGCTCCTCCGGGGCCCTCAAGACCTTCCGGAAGCGGGCGCAGCTGGTCCTCCAGGACCCGAGCGGTTCGCTGAACCCGCGGCACACCGTGTACGACGCGGTGGCGGAGGGACTGCGGATCCACCGGTACGAGGGGGACGAGAGGGCGGCCGTCGCCGGCGCCCTGGCACGTGCGGGACTGCGACCGGCGGAGCGGTTCTTCCTCCGCTATCCGCACGAGCTGTCCGGAGGACAGCGGCAGCGGGTGGTCATCGCGGGCGCGCTCGTCCTGGAACCCGAACTGCTCGTCGCCGACGAGCCGGTGGCGTCCCTGGACGCGTCCGTGCGCGGCGAGATCCTGGCGCTGCTGCTGCGGCTGCGTGACGAACTGGGCCTGTCGGCACTGGTGGTGACGCACGATCTGGGCTTGGCCTGGAACATCGCGGACCGGGTGGCAGTGATGTACCTGGGCAGGGTGGTGGAGATCGGACCGGTGGAGTCCGTACTGGTGCATCCCCAACACCCTTACACCCGTGCGCTGTTGTCGGTGCTGCCGGAGTCGGGGGGCGCACCGGTGGTGCTGTCCGGGGAACCGCCGGACCCGTCCCGGATCCCGTCCGGCTGCCGCTTCCACGTGCGGTGCCCGGTCCTGGCCTCGGGAGGGGCGTCGGCGGTGTCGGACCGCTGCCGGGGCGAGGACCTGCCGGTCCTGGACGGACGGCGGCGGGCGGTGGCCTGCCACTGGGTGACGGCGACCGCCGGGGACTGAGCCCGCCCCGGTGCCGGCACCGCCCCGCGGGGCGGGCGGCCGGGCCGGCACCGGGGCGGGTCCCACCGCCGGAGGACCGGACGATCAGGCCCGGTCGTACTCCTCCGTCAGTTCGCGGCAGCGCTTCACGTCGCCGGCCATCGCCTGGAGGAGGTCGTCCAGGGTGTCGAACTTGAGCATGCCGCGCACGTACGCGAGGAAGTCCACGGCCACGTGCAGCCCGTACAGGTCGAGCCCCTCGCGGTCGATCGCGTACGCCTCCACCGTCCGGTCCTTGCCGTCGAACTGCGGGTTCGTGCCGACCGAGATCGCTGCCGGCATCCGCTCTCCCGCGGCCGTCAGCCAGCCGGCGTAGACGCCGTCCGCCGGGATCGCCGTGTGCGGCACGGTCTCGACGTTGGCCGTCGGGAAGCCGAGCTCCCGGCCGCGCTGCGCGCCGCGGACCACCACTCCCTCGACCCGGTGCGGACGGCCGAGGATCTCGCCCGCGCCCGCCATGTCGCCCTCGGCGACCAGACGACGGGTGAGGGTGGAGGAGAAGGGCTCGCCGCCACCGGCCGCACCGCTGACGTACAGGTCGACGACCTCGACCTCGTAGTCGTAGGTGGCGCCCGTCTCGGTGAGGAATTCGACGTTGCCGGCGGCCCGGTGCCCGAAGCGGAAGTTGGGGCCCTCGATGACCAGCTTGGCGTGCAGCTTGTCGACGAGCACCTTCACGATGAAGTCGGCCGGGGACAACCGGGAGAACTCGGTGGTGAACGGCAGCACGAGCACCGCGTCCACGCCCAGTTCCTCGACCAGTTCGGCACGCCGGTGGTGCGGGGCGAGCAGCGGGGGGTGGCTGCCGGGGCGGACGACCTCGGAGGGGTGCGGGTCGAAGGTGACCACGACGGAGGGGACGCCGAGCTCCCGGGCGCGCGCGACGGCCCGGCCGATGATCAGCTGGTGTCCGCGGTGCACCCCGTCGTAGGAGCCGATGGTGACGACGCTGCGCCCCCAGTCCTGGGGGATGTCCTCCAAGCCACGCCAGCGCTGCACTGTGACCGCTCCTCGTCCGCCTGTTCGCCCTGTTCGCCCTTACGCAGGTCTAAGACTGCCATGTCCACGGCTGTCGGCACGCATCGGCATGGCGGTGCCGGTGCTGCGCAGGGCCCGGAGGCCCTCCGGGCCGAGGAGCGGCGCCCCGTCGTCGGGGGCGGCGACCACCCAGGTCAGTAGCGGTGCGGCGAACGCGGGCCGCTCGCGGACGGCCCCGGCCAGGGCCCGGTCGAACCACCGGGCCCCCTCCGGAGTCCGGGCGCACAGCGCGCCGACCCGTTGCACGAGCGCCCGGGTGCGGACCGCGCTGCGCAGCTCCGCCCCCTCCGCGGCGGCCCTCAGGAGCGCCTCCAGGACCGTGCGGTCACCGCTCCCGGCCTCGTGGCGCTCGTGCTCCAGGAGAACGTCGAGCAACTCGGCCCGCAGATGGCGGGAGGCACCGGTGCCGGGAGCGGCGAGAACGGGGGCGAGTGCGCACCGCAGCGCTGCGGTGCGACTCCTGATCAGCGAGGTGACCAGGGGGAAGAGGACTGCCCTGGCCACCGGTCCGTCCTCGAACCGACGGTCGACGAAGGCCGCGACGTGTCGGGCCCCCTCGGGGTGGCCGGCGGCGTAGTTGCGGACGAGGGCGGCGATCCTGCGGGCCAGGGCCGGCGTGTCGACCTCTGCGAGGACCTGCAGGGCGGCGGCCGGCGCCTCCCCGGCACCGTACAGCCGGAGCCGGAGACCGACGAGGGCCTCGTCGGGGTGGGTCGGGAGGGCCGCGGCGAGGGCGTCCGCGGGGACCCGGGGGTCGACCAGGGCGCGGGGCAGGTGCCGGGGCCTGCTGTGCGGGTCGCGGACGAGCAGTCCGAGGGCGGCGCCGTGGAGGTTCTCCTCGCCGGGGCGGGCGAGCAGGGCGAGGGCCGCGTAGCGCAGGAGCTCGCGGTCGGCGGTCGTGGTGGTGTGCCGCGCCACCACGTTCCCGTACGCGGCGGCGGCGGCGCGTCGCTCCGGGCGCCCGTCGTCGTGGGCCCAGCGGTCGACGGCCCGGCAGAGCGCGGAGGGTTCGTCCTCGGCGAGCGCGACGAGGAGGCGGTCGGCGAGCGGATGGGCGGTGGCGACGAGCGACTCGCACAGGTCGTCGACGGCGAGGCCCCGATGGGTGTGCAGGAGGGCCTGGGCGGCGGTGGCGACGGTCGCGTGAGGAGCGGCGGGCAGCGGCCGTGCGTCGCCGAACCAGCGGCAGAGGAGGGGTTGGACGCCCCGGGGGTCGGCGGTGAGGAGCACGGCGACCGCTTCGAGGACGCGTTCCTCGTGGGGCGGTGCGCCGGGCGGCGGGTCGGCGGGGACGAGCCGCCGCAGCAGGTCGATCCGCTCGTCTTCGCCGAGGGACAGGGCCAGCCAGAACGGGGGCCCGAAAGGGGCGAAGACCGGGTGCCGTCGGGGACGGGCGCCGATCCGGTCGGCGAGCAGGCGCAGGACGGAGAGGTACGGGCGCGGGTCGGACGTCCCCTGCACGCCGTCCCGGAGGAGCCGGGCCGCCCACCAGGCCCCGTCCCCGTGCTCCTCCGCCTCGGCGAACCGCGCCAGTGCCTCGACGAGCGCGACGAGCCGGGGGGCGAGCCCGGCAGGCCCCTGCTCCCGGTGGAGCAGCGAGAGCGCCTGTGACACGGGACCGATCCGGTGCCGGGGCACGGGCAGCTGTCCGCCCGGTCCTTCGGTGCCGTCGTCCCGCTGCGCCGGCAGGTCGACCCGGGCCGTGGCTTCCCCCGGCAGCGGCTCTCCGTGGTGGCCGTGGACCAGCCCCTGGAGGGCCGCGTCCAGGTCGAGGTGGGCGGCCTGGACCCAGTCGGCGAGTTCCTCGTGGGCGAAGCGGTAGCCCGCGCCCGCCGGGACGAGGAGGCCCTCGGTGAGGACGGCCGGGGCCCATCCCTCCCGCCAGGGGAACAGTTCCTCGAAGGAGGGCCGGTCGAGGACGCCGTGACCGGGTCCGAGGCATCTGCGGGCCGCCTCGTGGACCCGTCCGGTCACCCGTGCGGCGAGTCGGCGGACCGCGGCCCCGCGGAGCTGCGGCCGGGTCCCGGCGGCGATCCGGACGGCGATCCGCAGGCACATCAGGTCCAGGTGGGCGGTGAAGATCTCCTCCCGCCCGGGCCGCCCGGGCACCTCTCCCGGCAGTGCCGCCCGCACCTCGGCGAACAGCCTCAGGGCCAGCGGGTGACGGGCGTCCGCCTCGGCGACGGCCTCCGCCCCGATCCCGTACCCCTCCCGCACGGCACGCGCCTCGGCCTCGGTGTACGGCCCGAGGGAAACGGCGGAGGGCAGCCCGTCGGCGGGAGGCACGGTCGGTCGGTGCAGGGCGTCGGGGGCGTAGAGGGCGCCGGCCTGCTCCCAGTGCTCGGGGCGGCAGGCCGTGACGAGGTGCACCCGGTGGGCACGGAGCCACTGCTCGGTGGTCGCGGTCCAGTCGGCCAGCCGGTGGGCGAGGAGCGGCGGCATCTCCTCGGGTCCGTCGAGGACGACCAGCAGCGGGCGGCCGGCCTCCCGGGCGAGTGCGGCGGCGCGTTCCGGGGTCGCGGTCGTGGTGTCGCCGGGTGCTCCGGAAGCGGTGACGATGCGGCCGGCTTCGTGGAGGGCGCGGGCGACGGCATCGGCGAGCGAGCGGTCCTCGGCGCGCAGGTCCGCGCCGCGCAGCCGGACGGTGGGGGCGGGAGACGCTCCCCGGGCCCGACGGACGCAGAGGGCGGCGAGGGCGGTGGTGCGACCGGTGCCGGGGGCGCCGACGAGGGCCAGGACCGGCGCGTCACCGGCCGTGAAGCGGGTGAACTCGCGCAGGCAGTCGGGGCGTTCGACCGGCTCGGGCCAGGGATCGGGATTCCGCGCGGGTCCGGTGGAGGTGGCGGTGAGCTCCAGGATCGCGGCGAGGTTGAGATCGGGGCCGTAGGCGGGCACGGTGGCCGCGTTGCGCCGGAGCAAGGGGGCGAGCGGGCCGACGGGCCGGAGCGGCACGGCGTATCCGGCGGCCCTGCGGTCGCCCCGTAGGGAGGTGCCGAGCACGCCGAGGACGGTGCCGGTGGCGGTGTCGAGGACGGGGCCGCCGGTGGCCTGTCCGCCGCGACGGAGCGCGTCGGCACCTTCGGTGCCGATGGCGAGTGCGAGGGCATCGGCCAAGGAGTGGAGACGGCCGGTGGCGAGATGGCTCACGGTCGCGGGGCCGAGCACGCGTGCTTCGCGCCAGCCCCCGGCGGTGATCCGCACGTACGTGCCGGGATCGATCTCGCTGCGGGTCGCGACCGGCAGCGGGCGACCGCCGAGCCCTTCGGTCCGTACGAGGGCGAGGCCGCTCTCCGGCAGGGGGGTGATGGACCCGGCACCGGCGGAACAGGTCCGATCGTCGGGGGCGCGCAGGATCAGGCGGCCGAGCCCGTCGACGGCTTCGTGGCTGGTGACGACCGTTCCGTGGTGGTCGACGAAGAACCCGGTGCCGCGCGGCCGGCCCGCCGGATCGCAGATCCTCACCAGCGTCCCCAGGTCCCCGCGTCCCATGGTGTCGACGGTAGGCGGCCGTTGATCACCCGGAGGCGCTCCTCAGGAAACGCGCCCCCGGCGCTCCCCCGGTTCACTCCGAGCGCCTCCCTGATGAGGTGAATTTCCACGACTTCGCGGGACAGACACTTCCAGGGGAAACAGAGGGGGGTGACGGGGGAAAAACGTGGGGCGGGCACGCGTGCGTGCCCGCCCCACGACGACCTCCACGGCCGCTCCGGTTCAGCCGAAGACGGCGAGGCTCTTGGCCTTGCCCCGCTGGTCCTCGACCAGGGCCAGCAGCGTGCCCTCGGGTCCGAAGACCGCGACGGGCCCCTTCGGGTACTCCGGCATCTCCAGGCGGACGCCGTTCAGCAGCAGCCTGGCCCGCTTCGCGTCGACGTCCCAGCGCGGGAACGCCGCGGCAGCCGCTTCGGCGACCGGCATGACCGTGAGCTCTTCCTGGAGCTGGTCCAGGGTGCGGGCCGCGTCCAACTTGTACGGGCCGACCCTGGTGCGCCGCAGCGCGGTCAGGTGACCGCCGACGCCGAGCCCGGCACCGAGGTCCCGGGCGAGCGCCCTGATGTACGTGCCGGAGGAGCAGACCACCGAGACGACCAGGTCCACGACCGGGGTGCCGTCCTCGGCGGTGGCCTCGCGGACGTCGTAGACACGGAAGGAGGAGACCGTGACCGGGCGGGCCGGGATCTCGAACTCCTCGCCCCCGCGGACGCGGGCGTACGACCGCTTGCCGTCGATCTTGATCGCGGAGACCTTCGACGGCACCTGCATGATGTCGCCGGTCAGCTCGGCCACTCCCGCGTCGATCTGCTCGCGGGTGACCTTCGACGCGTCGACCGACGCCGTGATCTCGCCCTCGGCGTCGTCGGTGATGGTCGTCTGCCCCAGGCGGATGGTGCCCAGGTACTCCTTCTCGGTCAGCGCGAGGTGTCCGAGGAGCTTCGTCGCCCGCTCCACGCCGAGGACGAGGACACCGGTGGCCATGGGGTCGAGCGTGCCCGCGTGGCCGACGCGACGGGTCTTGGCGATCCCGCGCATCTTGGCCACGACGTCGTGCGAAGTGAAGCCCGACGGCTTGTCGACGATGACGAGGCCGTCTCGGGGGTCCTTCCCGGCGGTCGCCGGGAAGGACTTGGTCGTGTTGCTCATTCGGCGGCTTCGTCCTCGCCCTGCTTCTTGTAGGGGTCGGCGTCACCCGCGAAGCTCGCCCCCGAGGAGGCCTGGCGCACCTGGGCGTCCGAGGCGCGCGCACGGTCGAGGAGGTTCTCGATGGTGCGGGCGTTCTCCGGGAGGGCGTCGGCCACGAAGGTCAGGGTCGGGGTGAACTTGGTCCCCGCCGCCCGACCCACGGCCGAGCGGAGGACGCCCTTGGCGCTCTCCAGGCCGGCCGCGGCGTTCGCCCGCTCCTCGTCGTCGCCGTAGACCGTGTAGAAGACCGTGGCCTCCCGCAGGTCACCGGTGACGCGGGTGTCCGTGATGGTCACGTGCGTGCCCAGTCGGGGGTCCTTGACGCCGCGCTGCAGCTTCTCGGCGACCACCTCCCGGATGAGGTCTGCCAGCTTCTTCGCCCGAGCGTTGTCGGCCACTGGTCCTTCTCCTTCTTTGCCTTGCTCAATCAGTCTTCATCAGTGTGGAGCCTGCGGCGCACCGACAGCAGCTCCACCTCCGGCCGGGCGGCGACGAGCCGCTCACAGCGGTCGAGCACGTCCGATACGAATCCGTGGTCCCCGGACACCAGCGCAACGCCCAGCCGGGCCCTGCGATGGAGGTCCTGCTCGCCCACCTCGGCCGCGCTCACGGAGAACTTGCGCTGGAGCTCGGCGACGATGGGCCGGACGACGGAGCGTTTCTCCTTCAACGAATGGACATCGCCGAGGAGGAGGTCGAAGGACAGTGTCCCCACGTACATGCGGTGCCGGATGTCCCGCCGGTTCGGGTTCGGTGGCCTGCCGCGCCGTCGCGGGGCAGGGACACCAGAACCGTACACGCAACGGCCGGGGCCGATCGACGGAATAAGTTCCGCCGACCGGCCCCGACTCAGTGCTGCGATCGGACGCGATCAGGCGCGCGGCTTCTCGCGCATCTCGTACGTCGCGATGACGTCGTCGACCTTGATGTCGTTGAAGTTTCCGAGGTTGATACCACCCTCGAAGCCCTCGCGGATCTCGGTGACGTCGTCCTTGAAGCGGCGCAGGCCCTCGATGTTGAGGTTCTCCGCGATGACCTTGCCGTCGCGGATGAGGCGCGCCTTGGTGTTGCGCTTGACCTCGCCCGAGCGGATGAGGACACCGGCGATGTTGCCCAGCTTGGACGAGCGGAAGACCTCGCGGATCTCCGCCGTACCGAGCTCGACCTCTTCGTACTCCGGCTTGAGGAGGCCCTTGAGCGCCGCCTCGATCTCCTCGATCGCCTGGTAGATGACCGAGTAGTACCGGACGTCGACGCCCTCGCGCTCCGCCATCTGCGCGGCCCGGCCGGCCGCACGGACGTTGTAGCCGATGACGATGGCGTCGGAGCCCATGGCCAGGTCGATGTCGGACTCGGTGACCGCACCCACACCGCGGTGCAGGACGCGGATGTCGACCTCTTCGCCGACGTCGAGCTGGAGCAGCGAGGACTCGAGGGCCTCCACCGCACCGGACGCGTCGCCCTTGATGATGAGGTTGAGTTCCTGGATCTGACCGGCCTTGAGCACCTTGTCGAGGTCCTCCAGGGACACCCGGCGGACGCGCTTGGCGAAAGCGGCGTTGCGCTCGCGCGCAGCGCGCTTCTCGGCGATCTGGCGGGCGGTGCGGTCCTCGTCGACGACGAGGAAGTTGTCACCGGCACCCGGAACGTTGGTGAGACCGAGCACGAGGACCGGAGTCGACGGCGCCGCCTCTTCGACGTTGTTGCCCTTGTCGTCGAGCATCGCCCGGACACGGCCGTACGCGTCGCCGACGACCATCGTGTCGCCGATGCGCAGCGTTCCGCGCTGGACCAGGACGGTCGAGACCGCACCGCGACCACGGTCGAGGTGGGACTCGATCGCGATGCCCTGCGCGTCCTGGTTCGGGTTGGCCCGCAGGTCGAGCGAGGCGTCCGCGGTGAGGACCACGGCCTCCAGCAGGGAGTCGATGTTGAGACCCTGCTTGGCGGAGATGTCGACGAACATCGTGTCGCCGCCGTACTCCTCGGCCACCAGACCGAACTCGGTCAGCTGGCCGCGGACCTTGGTCGGGTCCGCACCCTCGACGTCGATCTTGTTGACCGCGACGACGATCGGCACGTCGGCCGCCTTGGCGTGGTTGAGCGCCTCGATCGTCTGGGGCATCACGCCGTCGTTGGCCGCCACCACGAGGATCGCGATGTCGGTCGACTTCGCACCACGGGCACGCATGGCGGTGAACGCCTCGTGACCCGGGGTGTCGATGAAGGTGATGGCCCGGTCCTCGTCGTTGACCTGGGTCGTGACCTGGTAGGCACCGATGTGCTGGGTGATGCCACCGGCCTCGCCCGCGACCACGTTGGTCTTGCGGATCGCGTCGAGGAGTCGGGTCTTACCGTGGTCGACGTGACCCATGACGGTCACGACCGGCGGACGGGAGACCAGCGCCTCTTCGCCGCCCTCGTCCTCGCCGAACTCGATGTCGAAGGACTCGAGCAGCTCACGGTCCTCCTCCTCCGGCGAAACGATCTGAACCTGGTAGTTCATCTCGTCGCCGAGGAGCTGCAGGGTCTCGTCGGAGACGGACTGCGTGGCCGTGACCATCTCGCCGAGGTTCATCATGACCGCGACGAGCGACGCCGGGTTGGCGCCGATCTTCTCGGCGAAGTCGGTGAGGGAGGCACCGCGCGACAGGCGAATGGCTTCGCCGTTGCCGCGGGGCAGCATCACGCCGCCCACGGACGGGGCCTGCATGGCCTCGTACTCCTGGCGCCTCTGCCGCTTCGACTTGCGACCGCGACGCGCGGGACCGCCGGGACGACCGAAGGCGCCCTGCGTGCCACCACGGCCACCCGGGCCGCCGGGACGACCGCCGAAGCCGCCGGGACGACCGCCGAAGCCGCCGCCACCGGGACCGCCGGGACGACCGCCGCCGCCACCGGGACCGCCGGGACGACCGGCGAAGCCGCCGCCACCGCCGCCGGGACCGGCCGGACGACCGGCGAAGCCCGGACGACCGCCGCCGCCACCGGCACCGCCGGGACGACCGCCACCGCCACCGGGACCACGACCGCCGGGGCCGGGACGCGGGCCGGCAGCGGGACGCTGCGGCATCATGCCCGGGTTCGGACGGTTACCGCCGGGCGCGCCGCCCGGACGGGGGGCCTGCGGGCGGGGCATGCCGCCCGGGGTCGGACGCGGAGCGCCGCCCTGGGGACGCGGAGCACCACCGGGGCCGCCCTGCGGACGCGGGGCGCCCGGAGCACCACCGGGGCCGCCGGGACGGGGGGCGCCGCCACCCGGACGGGGCGCCTGCGGGCGCGCCATGCCGGTGGAGCCACCCGAGGTGAAGGGGTTGTTGCCCGGACGGGGACCGGCCGGACGGGCACCGCCCGGACGGGGACCCTGCTGGCCGCCGGGGCGCGGTGCGCCCTGGCCCTGCGGGCGGTTCTGCTGGCCCGGACGCGCGCCCGGACGGGGGCCCGGGGTCGCACCGGAGGGGCGCTGACCGGCGGCGGGGGCCGACGGGGGCGCGGTGAACTCCGGGGTGGTCGGAGCCGGAGAGGCCGGCGCCTGCTTCGGCGCGGCCGGGGGCTTCGGACCCGGGGTGGGACGCGGGCCGGGAGTGGCCGGCGTCACGGGCTTCTCGGCCGCCGCGGGCTTGGGCGCCGGGGTGGGCGCGCCAGGCTTCGGGGCAGGGGGACGGGGGGCCGCCGGCTTGGCGGCGGGGGAGGTGCCCCCGGCCTGCGCGGGAGCCGACGGTGCCGGCTTGGGCGCGGCGGGGGAAGGCGCTGCCTTGCGGGGCGCGCCGGGCTTCGCAGCGGTCTTGCCGGCGTTGCCGCCGGGACCCTGCAAAGCGTCAGTCAACTTGCGCACGACCGGCGCCTCGATCGTCGAGGACGCCGAACGGACGAATTCACCGAGTTCTTGGAGCTTGGCCATGACGACCTTGCTCTCCACACCGAACTCCTTGGCGAGTTCGTATACCCGGACCTTAGCCACTTCGCTCCTTTGAGGTCCGGATTACCGCCGGACCGTCGCTACTTCATGGGCGTACTCATCGCGTACTCATCGAGTGCTCATCGCAATCTCGACCTACTTCCAACTCGCGAGGTACCTGACCGCACGGTGTTCCGTGCCGTACTTCTTGTTCACTGCGGTGCCACCTGCTCGACGTGCTGGCGGAGCGCCTCGGTGTCGAGCGGTCCCTGGGCCTTGAAGGCCCTCGGGAAGGCTCGACGGCGTACCGCCAGATCGAGACAGACCACGGCGGGGTGCAGGTACGCACCCCGGCCGGGTAGCGTACCGCGATGATCGGGAACGCACTCGTCCTTACTCACCACGATCCGCAGCAGATCGCTCTTGGCCGCCCGCTCCCGGCACCCCACACAGGTTCGCTCAGGGCACGCGCGGGCATGCGTCCGGCCAGACACGATTAAGTCTACCTCCCCGTATCGACCTCACCCGTTTGGGGCAAGAATCGAACAGTCGATGGCCAAAAAGGGCCTCAGTCCTGCGGCTCGACCGGCTCCGTGTCCGGACGGATGTCGATCCGCCAGCCGGTGAGCCGCGCGGCGAGGCGGGCGTTCTGCCCCTCCTTGCCGATCGCCAGCGACAGCTGGTAGTCCGGCACCGTGACCCGGGCGGAGCGGGCGGCCAGGTCGACGATCTCGACCTTGGAGACCCGCGCCGGGGAGAGCGCGTTCGCCACCATCTCGGCCGGGTCGTCCGACCAGTCGACGATGTCGATCTTCTCGCCGAGCAGCTCCGCCATCACGTTGCGGACCCGGCTGCCCATCGGGCCGATGCAGGCGCCCTTGGGGTTCAGGCCCGAACGGGTGGACCGCACGGCGATCTTGGTGCGGTGACCCGCCTCACGGGCGATGGCCGCGATCTCGACGGAACCGTCGGCGATCTCCGGCACCTCCAGCGCGAAGAGCTTCTTCACCAGATTGGGGTGGGTCCGCGAAAGGGTGACGGACGGACCGCGGACGCCCTTCGCCACCCGGACGACGTACGTGCGCAGCCGCAGGCCGTGCGTGTAGTCCTCGCCCGGCACCTGCTCCTGCTTCGGGAGGATGGCCTCCAGCTTGTCGTCCAGCTTCACCAGGACGTTCTGCGGGTCCTTGCCCTGCTGCACCACACCGGCGACGACGTCGCCCTCGCGGCGCGCGTACTCGCCGAAGGTCACGTCGTTCTCGGCGTCCCGCAGCCGCTGCTGGATGACCTGACGGGCGGTGCTCGCCGCGATCCGGCCGAAGTCCGACGGGGTGTCGTCGAAGTCCTTGGGCTCCTGGCCCTCCTCCAGGTCGGAGGGGTCCTCCTTCGCCCACACCGTCACGTGGCCGGTGGCCCGGTTCAGCTCCACGCGCGCGTGACGGCGGGCGTCGGGGGTGCGGTGGTACGCGATGAGGAGGGCCGATTCGATCGCCTCGACCAGCATCTCGAAGGAGATTTCCTTCTCCTGTGCCAAGCCCTTCAGGAGCTTCACGTCGATGTCCACGGCTACGCCTCCTCTTCCTTCTTGTCCTTGCGGTTGAACTCGATCTCGACACGCGCCTTGGCGATCTCGGCGAACTCGACGCGGCGGGCGGTGGGCTTGCGCCCCTTCACGCCGGGAACCTCCGTGTCGATGCCGTCCTCGTCCACGGCGAGGATCCGGGTCACCAGGTCCCCGCCCTCGACGAGCTGGAGCTTCGTCAGCCGGCCGGTGGCCCGCACGTAGTGGCGGTGCTCGGTCAGGGGGCGGTCGGCGCCGGGGGAACTGACTTCGAGGACGTATTCGCCCTCGCCCATCGCATCGGTCTCGTCGAGCTTCTCGGAGATCGCGCGGCTCAGCTCGGCACAGGCGTCCAGCTCCACGCCCTCGTCCGAGTCGACGACGATCCGCAGCAGTCCGCGGCGGCCGGCCCGGGACGTCTCGATCTCTTCCAGATCCAGGCCCTTGGCGGCGACGAGCGGCTCCACGAGTCCGCGCAGCCTGTCGCTCTGGGTGGTGCTCATCCGGGTGACTCCTCGGCCGCGTGTGCTGTTGTGGGTTCGTCGCGTGTCAGACCAAAGGGTATCCGGTCCCGGAGGGTGTTGCCGTCCACCGCCCCGGAGCCCGCGGGTACGCTCGCCTGCGGTGATCTCGGCGATCTTCGACGACGGACGGCAGACGGGGAGAGAAGACGTGCGGACGACGGACAGACGCGGACTCCTCGTCGCGGGAGCGGCGGCGGGAGCGACGGTCCTCACGGCCTGCACCTCGACGGGCGGTGGACCCCGGCGGCCGAGCGCCGCCGAGCTGGAGGCCGAACGGGTGGCACGTGCCGAAGCCGCCCTGCGCCTGCGGTCGGTGACCACCGCGCACGGGCTGCTGGAACGTTACGACGCCACGCTGGCCGCACACCCGGCCCTGGCGGCCCGGCTCGCCCCGCTGCGCGGTGCGGTGGTGGCGCACGCCGAGGTCCTGGGCGAGGGGGGCGCGACGCCGCCGCCCTCGCAGCCCGCGCCGCCCGCGCCGCCCACGGCCCCGTCGACCGCCACCGCCACCGCCACCGCCACCGGGAAGCCCACGGCCTCCGGCGCGCCCGTTCGGGTGGCGGCCGACCCCCGGGCCGCCCTGCAGGAGCTCGCCGCCGCCGAGCGCGCCGCTTCGGACGGGCACGCGGCCGCGCTGCTCGCCGCCCCTCCCGAGTACGCACGGCTCCTCGCCTCGGTCGCGGCGTCGGGCGCCGTGCACGCCTATCTGCTGACCGAAGGAGCCCGGGCATGAGCGCCCTCGACGCCACCCAGGCCGCGCTGGCCGCCGAGCACGCGGCGGTGTACGGCTACGGCGTCGTCGGCGGGCGCCTGGGAGCGGAGCGGCGCGCCGAAGCCGCCTCCGCCCACACGGCCCACCGGGCGCGCCGGGACGCGCTGCGCCGTACCGTGCGGGACCTCGGCGGGACTCCGGTGGTGGCCGAGGCCGCGTACGCGCTGCCGTTCCGGGTCGCGGACGCGGCCGACGCGGAACGCCTCGCCGCCGTCCTGGAGGACCGGGTGGCCGGGGTGTACTCCGATCTCGTACGGGCCACCGAGGGCAGCGCGCGGGCCGAGGCGGCCGCTGCGCTCCGGGAGGCGGCGGTACGCGCGGTCCGCTGGCGCGGCAGCGACGTAACCTTTCCTGGGCTCGCCGAGCGCGCGTAGTCCCGCACCGACCGAAGGAACAACGCACGCATGGGTTTCGAACCGCCGCAGCGGCTGCTCAGGACGCTCGGCGAGACCTACGGGGACGCCACGGCGGCCGAGTGGCTGGAAAAGCTGCCCGCGCTCGCCGATCAGGTGCTCGACCACGCCTCCCTGGACGGCGAACGGGTGATGGCTCCCGGCGGACGGAGCAGCATGGTCGTGCTCGTCCGGCGCCCCGACGGCTCCCCCGCCGCGTTGAAGCTCGCGCCGCCGTTCGCCCGACCGGACCTGGAGCGGGACGCGCTGGCGCACTGGGACGGCTGGGGCGCGGTGCGGCTCCTCGACGAGGCGGGTGAGGGGGCTCTCCTCCTCGAGCGGCTGCACCCCGAGGTGTCGCTGCGGTCCCTGCCGGAGGCGAAGGCGCTCCTGGAAGCGGCCGGCACCGTGCGGAGGCTGTGGGTCGAGCCGCCGCCGTCGCACGGCTTCGAGACGGTGGCGGAGCGGACGGCCCGGCAGGCCGGGGCCATGGTCCCCCACCGCTCCGCGGCGGCGACCGCCGAACTGACGGCGGCGGCGCTGGCGGCGCGCGAGGAACTGGTGGCGACCGACGCCGAGACCGTCCTGCTGCACGGGAACTTCCGGCAGGGCAAGGTGCTCGCCGGCGACCGGGCGCCCTGGCTGGCCGTCGGCCCCGAGCCGCTGGTCGGCGAACGGGCCTATGACCTCGCCCGGCTCGTCCGGGACCGGGTCGAGGACCTCGTGGCCGCCTCCTCGGGCGCCTCGGCGGCCCGGCGACGGGTCAACAAGCTGGCGGACTCGCTGGACGTGGACCGTGAGCGACTGCGCGGCTGGACCTTGTTCCGCGCCGTCGAATCGGGGACGAGGGCACTGGCGGCGGGGCGGCGACAGGATGCCGAACTGCTCCTGGAGTTCGCGAGCTGGCTTTAGGGGAATACCCTTTTTGTACTGTTCGGCTCGATTCCAGGGGGCCGTGATGATCCAAGAGCTGCTGATGGTGGCGGCCGGTGTGGGCGCCGCGCTCGTGGTGTACGCGGGTGCGGCGGCACGGATCGTGAAGCAGTACGAGCGCGGCGTGGTCTTCCGCTTCGGTCGGCTGCGCAACGACGTCCGCCCACCGGGGTTCACGATGATCGTGCCGATCGTGGACACCCTGCACAAGGTGAACATGCAGATCGTCACGATGCCGGTGCCCGCGCAGGAGGGCATCACCCGGGACAACGTGACGGTGCGGGTCGACGCGGTCGTCTACTTCAAGGTCGTCGACCCCGCGGACGCGGTGGTCCGGGTCGAGGACTACAAGTTCGCGGTCTCGCAGATGGCGCAGACCTCGCTGCGGTCCATCATCGGCAAGAGCGACCTGGACGACCTGCTCTCCAACCGGGAGAAGCTCAACCAGGGCCTGGAGCTGATGCTCGACAGTCCGGCGATGGGCTGGGGCGTCGCGATCGACCGGGTCGAGATCAAGGACGTGTCGCTGCCGGAGACCATGAAGCGCTCGATGGCCCGGCAGGCGGAGGCCGACCGCGAGCGGCGGGCCCGGGTGATCAACGCGGACGCGGAGCTCCAGGCCTCGAAGAAGCTGGCGGAGGCGGCGGGGGTGATGTCGGCGCAGCCGGCCGCACTGCAGCTGCGGCTGCTGCAGACGGTGATGGCCGTGTCCGCCGA
Organism: Streptomyces sp. NPDC058872; assembly: GCF_042743065.1. NCBI lineage: Bacteria > Bacillati > Actinomycetota > Actinomycetes > Kitasatosporales > Streptomycetaceae > Streptomyces > Streptomyces sp. NPDC058872. Next base: position 7,698 of record NZ_JBHYMK010000055.1, on the reverse strand, counting down.
GAAGAACTCGACGCTGGTCCTGCCGATCCCGGTGGAACTGCTGCGCTTCCTGGAGCGCGCGGCTCCCGGAGCGGCGGGTGAGGAGGCGGTCACTCCGGCGCCGCCGCTGAGCGAGGCGTACTTGCGGGGCCGGGCGGCGGCGGAGGAAGCGATCGAAGACCTGACGGGGACGTCGGTGGAACCGGCTCCCCGGGAGGACGGCGCCTGAGCCCCGCCCCGCCGGCCCCGGACCGTTCCGGACCGGCGGGCCGCGGGTGGGTACGGGTGCCGCCCCGCGCACACGGGGGCGGACGGAGGGGGGCGCCGCCCGGCGGGGCGGCGCCCCCCTCTGCTCACGCCGTCAGACGGGCGATGGCCTCGTCGACCGGAAGCTCCTCGCGCTCCCCCGTCCGGCGGTCCTTCAGCTCCACCACGCCTTCGCCCGAGCGGCGGCCCGCGACGAGGATCTTCGGGACGCCCATCAGCTCGGCATCGGTGAACTTGACGCCCGGGGAGACCCCCGCGCGGTCGTCGACCAGGACGCGGAGGCCGGCGGCGGCCAGCTTGTCCGAGAGCTCCAGGGCCAGCTCGATCTGGAGTGCCTTGCCGGCGGCGACGACGTGGACGTCCGCGGGGGCGACCTCCGCGGGCCAGCACAGGCCCTTCTCGTCGGCGGTCTGCTCGGCGAGGGCCGCGACCGCGCGGGAGACGCCGATGCCGTACGAGCCCATGGTCACCCGGACCGGCTTGCCGTTCTGACCGAGGACGTCGAGCTTGAGGGCGTCGGCGTACTTGCGGCCCAGCTGGAAGATGTGACCGATCTCGATCGCGCGGTCCAGCTTGAGGCCGGTGCCGCACGTGGGGCAGGGGTCGCCCTCCTGGACGACGACGACGTCGACGTACTCGTCGACCTCGAAGTCACGGCCCGCGACCACGTTCTTGGCGTGCATCCCGTCCTTGTTGGCACCCGTGATCCAGGCGGTGCCGGGGGCCACGCGCGGGTCGGCGAGGTACTTCACCTTCTCCAGCCCCTGCGGGCCGACGTAGCCGCGGACCAGGTCCGCTCGCTCGGCGAAGTCCGCCTCCGTCACCATCTCCACGGTAGCCGGGGCGAAGTGCGCCTCCACCTTGTCCAGGTCGACCTCGCGGTCTCCGGGGACGCCGACCGCGACGATCTCGCCGTCGACCTTCACCAGGAGGTTCTTGAGGGTCGCGGAGGCGGGCACGCCCAAGGAGGCCGCGAGGGTCTCGATCGTCGGGGTGTCCGGGGTGGGGATCTCCTCGGCAGCGGCGACGGCGGAGCCGTCCACCGCCTTCAGCTCGTACGCGACGGCCTCGGTGTTGGCCGCGAAGTCACAGTTCGGGCAGTCGGCGAAGGTGTCCTCGCCGGCCTCGGCCGGGGCGAGGAACTCCTCGGACTTCGATCCGCCCATGGCGCCCGCGGTGGCGGCACAGATGCGGTAGTCGAGGCCGAGGCGCTCGAAGACCCGCTGGTAGGCCTGGCGGTGCAGGGCGTAGGAGTGGGCGAGGCCCTCGTCCTCGGTGTCGAAGGAGTAGGAGTCCTTCATCAGGAACTCGCGGCCGCGCAGGATGCCGGCGCGGGGACGGGCCTCGTCACGGAACTTGGTCTGGATCTGGTAGAGGATCACCGGCAGGTCCTTGTAGGACGAGCACTGGTCCTTCACCAGGAGCGTGAAGATCTCCTCGTGGGTGGGGCCGAGGAGGTAGTCGCCGCCCTTGCGGTCCTGGAGCCGGAAGAGTTCGGCGCCGTACTCGTCCCAACGGCCGGTGGCCTCGTAGGGCTCGCGGGGCAGCAGCGCGGGGAGGGAGACCTCCTGGGCGCCGATGGCGTCCATCTCCTCGCGGACGATCCGCTCGACGTTGGCCAGGACCTTCTTGCCGAGGGGCAGCCAGCTCCAGATGCCGGCGGCGGTGCGGCGGACGTAGCCGGCACGGACGAGGAGCTTGTGGCTGAGGACCTCGGCGTCCGCCGGGTCGTCGCGCAGCGTCTTCGCCATCAACTGGGACATGCGCTGGACCGGTGCGTTGGCCATGGTTCTCGTACTCCTGCCGGGCTGGTGGTCCCCCCGCTCAAACGCGGCCGAGCGTGGGGGAGGTGATGGCTAGGAGGTTAGCCGGGGGGCACCGGCGACGAGAAATCAGTTCCGGCGCTTGAGCGGCAGCGGGGCGCCCATGACCGCGTACGGACGGATGGCACTGGGGAAGTGGACCTGCCGGGCCAGGTCGACGTAGCCGAGGGACCGGTAGAGACAGCGGGCCGGGCTGTCGGCGTCGATCGCGGAGAGGATCGAACGCGGCTCGGCGGCGCCGTCGGTGAGCGTGGTGATCAGGGAACGCCCCACGCCCCGGCCCTGGAAGGCGGGGTGGACGTGGAGCTCGGTGATGGCGAAGGAGTCGTCGAGCCAGTCGGCGGTGCCGGTGGCCCTCAGGTACGTCTCGACCACGGTGGACCACCAGTGGGTGCGGTCGTTCGGCATCCCGTACACGAAGCCGACGAGCCGTCCCCCGGGCGTGGTGGCCCCGAGGGCGCGGGCGCCGGGGCTGAGGAGGTGGCGCAGCACGATGTGGCGGCGCACGGCGACCTCGTCGTCGTCCAGGCCGAAGGCGACCGCCTGCACGGCGAGGGCCTCGTCCACCCGGGCGGCGAGATTGACCGGTCCGATCGCGACCTCTGCGTCATCCATGCGGCGCACCCTACAAGCGCCCGGGGCCTCAGAACAGCACGCTCATGAAGGCGCCGGTCTCGCGGAAGCCGACGCGGCGGTACGCGGCCCTCGCCGGGGCGTTGAAGTCGTTGACGTACAGGCTGACGACGGGGGCGACGTCGGCCAGGGCGTACCGGACGACGGCGGCCATGCCGGTCTCGGAGAGGCCCTTGCCGCGGTGTTCGGGGGCGACCCAGACGCCCTGGATCTGGCAGGCCTGGTGGGTGGCGGCACCGATCTCGGCCTTGAAGACGACCTTGCCCTCCTCGATGCGGGCGAAGGAGCGGCCGGCGCCGACGAGCTCGGCGACCCGGGCCTGGTAGAGCAGGCCGCCGTCGTTGGCGAGCGGGGAGACGCCGACCTCCTCGGTGAACATGGCGACGCAGGCGGGCATGATCACCTCCATCTCGTCCTTGCGGACGCGGCGGACCAGCGGATCCGGCACGACCGTGCTGGAGGGCTCCTCGATGACCATCAGCGGCTGATGGGCGCGGACGTCCCTGGCCGGGCCCCAGCCGGGCTCCAGGAGCCGCCACAGCGCGGCGGTGGGCTCGGCGGGGCCCACGATCGAGGAGCACCGGCGGCCGATCCTGCGGGCCCGGTCGGCGAAGGCGCGGACGGCCTCGGGGGTGGCGCAGATGGGGACGAGGTTGGCGCCGGAGTAGCACAGCGAGCGCAGTCTGCCTTCGGTGTACCAGCCCCACATCTCGCCGCCGAGACGCCAGGGATCGAGTCCCGCGGCCCGGACGCGAGCGGCGACGAAGGCGTTCTCGACGGGGGCGCTCTCCAGGACGGCGAGCGCGGCACCGAGGTCGGCGGGTTCGAGGACCCGCGTGGTGGTCTCTGTCAGCACGAGGGGGCCTCACGGTACGGATCTGCTGGTCTCCGCACTGTACCCCCGCGGCACCGGGCGGGGCCCGTCATGCCGACGAGGCCCCTCCACCGGGTGGGGCGGAGGGGCCTCGTACGGGGTTCCGGAGGGATCAGCCGGCGATGGCGACCGTCGGCTCGCCGCTGGTGACGCCGTCCTTCTCCATCTGCTCGGCGATCTTGAGCGCCTCTTCGATGAGGGTCTCGACGATCTTCGACTCGGGAACGGTCTTGATGACCTCGCCCTTGACGAAGATCTGGCCCTTGCCGTTGCCGGAGGCGACGCCGAGGTCGGCCTCACGGGCCTCGCCGGGGCCGTTGACGACGCAGCCCATGACGGCGACGCGCAGCGGGACGGTCATGCCGTCGAGGCCGGCGGTGACCTCCTCGGCGAGCTTGTAGACGTCGACCTGGGCGCGTCCGCAGGACGGGCAGGAGACGATCTCCAGACGGCGCTGGCGCAGGTTCAGCGATTCCAGGATCTGGATGCCGACCTTGATCTCCTCGGCCGGCGGCGCGGAGAGCGAGACCCGGATGGTGTCGCCGATGCCCTGGGAGAGCAGGGCACCGAAGGCGACGGCCGACTTGATGGTGCCCTGGAAGGCGGGGCCCGCCTCGGTGACGCCGAGGTGGAGCGGGTAGTCGCACTGGGCGGCGAGCTGGCGGTACGCCTCCACCATGACGACCGGGTCGTTGTGCTTGACCGAGATCTTGATGTCGCGGAAGCCGTGCTCCTCGAAGAGGGACGCCTCCCAGAGCGCGGACTCGACGAGCGCCTCGGGGGTGGCCTTGCCGTACTTCTTCAGGAGCCGGGCGTCGAGCGAGCCGGCGTTGACCCCGATCCGGATCGGGGTGCCGGCGTCGGAGGCCGCCTTGGCGATCTCCTTGACCTTGTCGTCGAACTGCTTGATGTTGCCCGGGTTGACGCGGACGGCCGCGCAGCCGGCGTCGATCGCGGCGAAGACGTACTTCGGCTGGAAGTGGATGTCGGCGATGACCGGAATGGAGGACTTCCGGGCGATCGTGGCGAGCGCGTCGGCATCGTCCTGGGTGGGGCAGGCCACCCGGACGATCTGGCAGCCGGAGGCGGTGAGCTCGGCGATCTGCTGGAGCGTGGCGCCGATGTCGGAGGTGCGGGTCGTCGTCATCGACTGCACGGAGACGGGGGCGTCACCGCCGACGGCCACGCTGCCGACCTGGATCTGGCGGCTCTTGCGCCGCTCGGCGAGCCGGGTCGGAACGGTCGGGATACCGAGAGAAATCGCGGTCATCTGAAGTGCAACCTCAAGGTTGTGCGTCGGCGGGCTCAGGTCTCCGAGGTTACCGCCCCGGGGGCGGAGGGCCGGACACCACCGGGTCCGGCCCTCCTGGGGATCACGTGATCTTCACCGGGTTGACGATGTCGGCGGCGAGGACGAGCAGCGTGAAGCAGACGAAGACGCCGGCCACCACATAGGCGGCGGGCATCAGCTTGGCCACGTCGAACGGGCCCGGGTCGGGGCGCTTGAAGATCCGCGCCGTGTGCCGGCGGAGGGACTCCCACAGGGCGCCCGCGATGTGGCCGCCGTCGAGCGGCAGCAGCGGGAGCATGTTGAACAGGAAGAGCGAGACGTTGAACATGACCAGCAGGTTCATGAACATCACGAGGATCGTCGTCGGCGGCGCCTCGACGGTCAGCAGTTCGCCGGTGATGCGGGCGGCGCCGACGACGCCGACCGGGGAGTCCTCGGCCCGCTCGCCGTCGCCGAAGGTGGCGTCCCAGAGGCCGGGGATCTTGCCCGGGAGGGCGATGACCGAGTGGACGCCGTTCTCCAGGAGGCTGGTCATCCGCTCGGAGGTCTCGCCGAAGGTCAGGGGGGCGACCTCGGACGTCGGCTGGAAGCCGAGGTAGCCGGCGTCGACGTACTGGACCGGTCGGACCACGTTGCCGTCCGCGTCCTTCTTCTCGACCTTGTTGACGACCAGGTTGGGATGCAGGTCGAGCCGCTGCCCGTCCCGCTCCACGGTGAGGGTGGCGGGGCCGATGGTGGCGCGGATGCGGTCGGAGAGCGCGTCCCAGTCGGCGACCGGCCGTCCGTTCAGGGCGAGGATGCGGTCCCCGTCCTTGAGCCCCGCCGCGTACGCGGGCGAGACCTGGTCGCCCGCCTGGCACTCGTTGCGCTTCTCGCTCTGCTTGATGACGCACTTCTGGACGCCGGCCACCTGGGTCGTCGGGCCCTCGATGCCGAGCGTCATCATCGAGCCGAAGAACAGCGCCGCCGCCAGGACCAGGTTCATGAAGGGACCGGCGAACATCACGATCACGCGCTTCCACGGCTTGCGCGTGTAGAAGAGCCGCGTCTCGTCGCCGGGCTGGAGCTCCTCGTACGAGGCCTCCCGGGCGTCTTCGATCATGGAGCGCCAGGGCGAGGTGGAACGGGCCTCGATCCTGCCGTCGTCGCCGGGCGGGAACATGCCGATCATGCGGATGTAGCCGCCGGCCGGAATGGCCTTGATGCCGTACTCGGTCTCGCCGCGCTTCTTCGACCAGATCGTGGGGCCGAAGCCGACCATGTACTGCGGCACGCGGATGCCGAAGATCTTGGCGGTGGAGAGGTGGCCCAGCTCGTGCCACGCGATGGAGACGAGGAGCCCCAGCGCGAACAGCAGGATGCCCAGGGCGTACAGGAGCATTTCGGTCATGCGCGGGCCTCCGCTGTTGCCTTCGCTGCGAGCTCTCGGGCCCGGGCCCGGGCCCAGGTCTCCGCTTCGAGGACGTCCGACACCGTGAGCGAGGTTCCCCGGATGGGCTGTCCGTGCTCGGTGACGACCGCTGTGACCGTATCCATGATTCCGTTGAACGGCAGCCGTCCGGCGAGAAACGCCTCGACGCACTCCTCGTTCGCGGCGTTGAAGACGGCGGGGGCGGTGCCGCCCAACTCGCCCACGTGCCGGGCCAGACCGACGGACGGGAAGGCCTCGGTGTCGAGCGGGAAGAACTCCCAACTGGACGCCTTGGTCCAGTCGAAGGCGGGGGCCGCGTCCGGGACCCGCTCGGGCCAGCCGATGCCGATGGCGATCGGGCCGCGCATGTCCGGCGGGGTGGCCTGGGCGAGCGTCGAGCCGTCCGTGAACTCGACCATCGAGTGGACGTACGACTGCGGGTGGACGACGACCTCGATGCGGTCGAACGGGATGTCGTAGAGCAGATGGGCCTCGATGACCTCCAGGCCCTTGTTCACCAGGGTCGCGCTGTTGACCGTGATGACGGGGCCCATGGCCCAGGTCGGGTGGGCGAGGGCGTCCTCGCGGGTGACGTGGGCCAGCTCTTCGCGGGTACGGCCGCGGAAGGGGCCGCCGGACGCGGTGACGACCAGCTTGCGGACGTCGGCGCGGGTGCCGGCGGCGAGCGCCTGGAAGAGGGCCGCGTGCTCGGAGTCGACCGGAATGATCTGACCGGGCTTGGCGAGCTCCTTCACGAGGGGGCCGCCGACGATCAGCGACTCCTTGTTCGCGAGGGCCAGGGTGCGGCCCGCTTCGAGGGCGGCGAGGGTGGGGGCGAGGCCGATGGAGCCGGTGATGCCGTTGAGGACGGTGTGGCAGGGGGAGGCGGCCAGCCGGGTGGCGGCGTCGGGACCCGCCAGCAGCTCGGGGAGCGGCTCGGAGCCGTACAGCGCCCGCAGTGCCTCGCGCAGCTCGGGAAGCACCTCCTCACGGGCCACGGCGACCGCGGCGACCTTCAGCCGGTGCGCCTGCTCGGCGAGCAGGCCGACCCGGCCGCCGGAAGCGGCCAGGGCGGTGACCCGGAAGCGGTCGGGGTTGCGCAGCACCAGGTCGATGGCCTGGGTGCCGATGGACCCGGTCGAGCCGAGGACGACGACGTCCCGGCGTCCTTCGGACACGTCGAAGGCGATGTGCGGATCGGCAAGAGGAGAGGGGCGGTCGCTCATGCCCCCATTCTCACCGCAAACCCCGTGCCGTCTTCACGGGGTGCGGACGAACGCGTCGAACACCCGGTGGAAGTCCGGGAAGGTCTTCTTCACGCAGCCGGGGTCGTCGAAGGTGATGCCGGGCGTGCGCAGCGCCGTGACCGCGAAGGACATCACGATCCGGTGGTCGCCGTGGGTGGCGATCTCGACGGGCC